>JAISBG010000306.1 GCA_031266315.1 Planctomycetaceae bacterium
TGTCGAACCTTCAATACGAATTTCCTGCGCAACAGCAAACGATGTCAACGCAAAAAACATACAAATTGTGAACAAATTTTTCATCATAGTTTTCTCCTCAATAGGGGACAAAAGGTGAAAGAAAATTTATACCCGCCGAATTTTCAGCGTAAGTATAAACAAAAATTTGACACCATTATAATATCCAATTATTAAGATTTTATTAAGATTTTATTAAGATTTCGTTAAGATTTTATTAATTTTTGAATTATTCAATAGAATTTTCCTGATTCTACCGTATTAGTCCAAACATTGAAAAGTTCGTTTTAAACGCGAAAAGAGGTGGGCAATCCGCCCGCTGGGCGGTTGCGCCGGTTGACTTGGCATTGACTCCAAAACGGAAGGCAACACAATTTGCTAACGTTAAACTAATTCCCTGTCGGCTAACGCCGACACAACCTTTCAGCGAAAGGTTGCCTACCTCTCTCTGTTACTAACTCCAAAACGGTTGGCAATAGAGTTTGCCGTTGTTCCTCTGATTCACAGTCGGCTAACGCCGACGCGATGTTTTAGCAAAACATCGCCCACCTCTTGAGTTTTTATCCATAAAGTCGGTTAATGAAAATTCCGCGAATAATTACGAATTTTTGTACTTCGCTTGTTTAAGAGTTAGTGTCCAATACAATATGAACTTGATAATGTTGCCGTCTCTTTAGATTCGAAAAAATTTAACAATAAACTGAAAGGTGTGTTATGAAAGGAAAACTTATAAGAGTTAATGAAGCGGTATCAATTGCCATAAAATTACTTGAAAGTCGATACCAAAAAGACGAGTATCCTCCATATATATTGTCGAGATTAATTGCAATAATTGATCCATATTATAAAAGCAAATGTTATCTTGTTGAAATTGGATTGATTCTCAAAGATGAGGATTTCTTTGTATTTTTTTCTGTGTTGATCAACAGAGAATCAGGTCAACAAGAAATCATTGTCGAAAAAAATATTTCCTCCCTACCTCCTCTTGAACAACTCGCAAATAAACCTTCAGAGACACCTGAATCGCCAGAAAATGCTAAACAAGTAGAGACACTTATTCAAGAGCTTAAAGCAGCTCACATACTATAGGTAACTTCTAAAAAACGTCATTAATTTATTATCTTTATTTTAAGAAGTTTTTTTGTTGAGTTAATTATTATTTTTTGGTGTATTGTTGGATAGATATTGTGGTAATATTGTATTCGGTATTGAAATGATTCTGTCTTTACCGCGGATTTGTTGGCGGGACATACCGCAAAAGGGGACGGAATTGTTAAAATAATGGGCGGTTTCGTAAAATTGATACGTTGACAATAAGAACGGGTTGTGGCATAATTTGAGAAAATGTAATGCAGTTCTTTTTGACTATTTCCAATGCCTTTTGAACGACTTTCTTCCTTTGACATCGAAAATACCGCAAGTAAAGCGGTTCACGCCTTGCGGAAAGGGCAAATTGTTGTGCTTCCGACGGAAACAGTTTACGGACTTGCGGTTCGGGCATCCGATGCGGTAGCGGTTCAACGTCTGATTCAACTAAAAAACCGGTCGGAAAATCATCCGTTTGCGTTGGCATTTTCGGGAATTGAACCAATCGATGATTTTGTGCCGGAAATGGAATTATTGGCGTTGCGTCTGATACGGCGTTGTTTGCCCGGTCCGGTTAGTCTTGTTTTAGATATTCCGCCTCGCGAAAGTGATTTTTATCTGTTGCCGGAAACAGTTCAAAACGCCGTGTCGCAAACAGTTTCTCAAAAGAAAACCGTTTGTTTCCGTGTTCCGAACCATCAGTTGACGTTGAAGATTTTGGCTCAATTGGGCGAACCGGTCATTTTGACCAGCGCCAACCGAACCGGTCAAAGTGAAAAATCAACGGTTGACGAAATTATTACCGAATTGGGAAACGGGATTGATTTGATTATTGACGACGGTTTGCGTTTCGAAATGAAGCCGTCCACTGTTCTTAGGGTTTCGGAAGGACACTATTCTATTTTGCGGGAAGGTGTGCTCAAACGGGAAACTCTTGAACGGCTGACCGCACGAATGATTCTGTTTGTCTGCACCGGAAACACCTGTCGAAGTCCAATGGCAGAAAGAATTTGTGAAAATCTAATTGCCAAACGTTTTCACTGTTCGCTTCATCAACTGGAAGAACACGGTTTTGTTGTTCTTTCGGCGGGAGTTGCCGTCGGTTGCGCGGCTCCGGCGAATCCCCATGCGATTGAAGTACTTCAGCAGCAAGGACTTGACCTCACGGATCACCGTTCACAACAATTGAATGAAACACATGTTCGGTTTGCCGATCATCTTTTCGCAATGACACGGAATCATCGGGAAACAATTCTTTCACTTTGGCCCAGTGCGGATACTCGGTTGAATGTTCTCCGTACTGACGGCGGCGATATTGCGGATCCTTTTGGTTGTTCGGAAAATGTTTATGCAACATGTGCGCGACAAATTGAATTGGAAATCAGCAAACGTCTTGATGAAATTTTCTGATTCTACCGGATTAGGTGTTTCCCCGAAATAGTAAAATCATTGGTAATATTTCAGCAGAATTTTCATTAAAGGTAAGCAATCATCAGGTGGGTAACCTTTTACAAAAGGTGGGCAACCGTTCGCTGAACGGTTGCGTCGGCGTTAGTCGACTGTGAATTAGATTAGCTACAGCCAATTGTGTTGCCTTCCGTTTTGGAGTCAATTACAACTCAACCGACGTGACCGCCCAGCGGGCGGATCACCCACCTTTTTCCGTGAATTTTCGTGTGTTTCGTGTTTAAAACGAACTTGTCAATGCTTGGACACCTAATACGGTAGAATCAGAAAATTTTATGGCGCGGCATGGTTATACATTGCTGGAAATTCTGATGGCGACAGCGATTCTCCTTCTTGGGCTAACCGCTGTGCTGGGAATTATGCGGTCAACTCATCAACGGTCTGTTGCCGCCGCCGATTTAGCAGATGCCCAACTTGCCTGTCAAACTCTTCTCAATGAACTTTTGGCTCAACAATCGCGGATTCAACCGGTTCCGGCAAAACCGATTGAAGGATTACCGGATTGGAATATTACGGTTGCCGTGTATCCGGCAACACAACCCGGACTTTCTGTTGTTCATGTTACCGCACAAAAAATCAATCCCAATACAAAAATACCGGACGGAATAATTTACCAATTACTTCGCTGGATTCCCCAAGACCGTGTTGAAATTTCTGAAAAGAACGAAACGATTGAAGGAACCAATCTTTTCGACGAACCGTTTTAGTTTCCACAAACCGGATTCCGCCTCCGGTATTGACTGAAGTAAAAGATGATGGTAACTTCTCATTTCCAATCCTCAAACTCAAGGACAATTATACTGTAGCCGGTATGGGCGATAGGCTTCGCCCTTGAACAAACGCTCCGCGATGCTGCGCTTACCGTGTCCAGCTTCGTGAATTTTAAAACAACTTTAGTGTGCTTGTCAAAAGTGGTATTATTGTTGACGACACTTTTGTCGATGTTCCGAAGCAAGACTTTTCTCAAGACGACTACGCGCAAATTAAAAAAAGCGAAAAACCTTCATCTCGTACTTACAAGCCGGCGGTAAGAGTACAAACCGATTTTGATGCCCGTTACACGAGAACGAATAACGAAAAACATTATGGCTACAAAAATCATGTCAAGGCG
>JAISBG010000364.1 GCA_031266315.1 Planctomycetaceae bacterium
GTCAACAGGGGCAAGTCGGCTATCGCCGACGCGACCTTTCAGCGAAAGGTCGCCCACCTGATGATTACCTATTATTTGACGATTCCAGTGGGAAACACCTAATCCGGTAGAATCAGAAATTTTGTGTATTCCCATTGTTCAAAAAAATCAAAAAATCTTTTCTCTGTGTCCTCTGTGGTAAAAAAAGGAATTATGAGAGGTTGCCAATTCTATAACTCACGCAGTATAAACAGATCGTTACGCCTTCAAACAGTGAAACAATCTGGTATTTTATTTGGGTCTATCGCATTTCAAACCGGTATCTGGTAAAATGAAACGGTTTGGTATTAACCTTACCTTTTTATAACCCAACCTTAACAAGGAGTATTATGATGAAAGAATGTTCATGTAAAAATCGTTCTGTAGCAGTCAAAAAAGACAATGTTGGTAAAATTTTTCAGGAAGCGATGAATGCCGGAGACGGTATTTTTCGGTTGATTCCGAATTGGGTACCGCGTAATTTTATGCACCCCGGCAAACGGATTAAACTTGCTCCGACGGACTGGTACGCACTCGGAGTTCATCGCGGCGGTATTGATGAACGTTGGTTCGGCAGCACCACAGAAGCCGCCAATGACAATCGTGCTGATGACGAAGGTCTCAGTTACATTAAGTTTAACGGTGAAAAGTTCCTGCTCCGTGATGCTGTTGCGGAAGGAAAAGGCGCGGTGGTTGGCGAATCAATCTGGAACAAGTACCAACGTTGGCCCATTTATTCCAAGTTTTTCGACAATGCCGGTCCGATTTGTCATCACATGCACCAGATGGAAAAAGACGCGAAACTGGTCGGACAAGAAGGAAAACCGGAAGCCTATTACTATCCGCCGCAACTCAATGCTGCTGAAAACCATTTCGATTATACCTTCATGGGACTCGAACCGGGAACAACAAAAGCGGATGTCCGAAAATGTCTCGAAGATTGGAACAAAGGCGATAACGGTATTCTTGATCTGTCGAAAGCCTATCGGCTGAAACGCGGAACCGGTTGGGTTGTTCCTGCCGGTGTTCTACATGCTCCGGGTTCGCTTTGTACTTACGAACCGCAATGGGGTTCCGATGTTTTCGGAATGTTTCAATCACTGGTTGAAGGACGTGAAGTTCCTTGGGGACTGTTGGTTAAAGATGTTCCAAAAGATAAACACCAAGACCTTGATTTCATTATCGAAATGCTCGACTGGGAAAAGAATGTCGATCCGTTCTTCAAAACTTCCAATTATGTTGAACCGATTATTGATAAAAACCAATCCGGTGACGGTTATTGGGATAAATGGATTACGTATGGAAAAATTGACGGCAAACAACTTTTCTCGGCAAAGGAATTAACTGTGTTGCCGGGAGTTAAGTTTACGATCAAAGACCCTGGCGCGAGTAGTTGGATTTTCGTACAAGGTCACGGCAATATCGGGAAACTTGATGTTGATACGCCGACAATGATTCATTACGGCGCAGAACCGAACGATGAAATTTACGTAACCGCCGAAGCCGCACAAAAAGGATTTGTTATCGAAAACACCGGTAGTGATCCACTTGTTGCCTTGCGGTATTTCGGTCCTGATGTCCATAAGGAAGTTCCGAATATCGGCGATTACAAAAAATGCGATTGCCAATGTAAAAAATAACGTTGCCGGTTGATAAAAGAGGTTAGCGGCGGAGTAAATCTCGACACTAACCTCTTTTTGGTATAATTAAGAGTGTTACGCACCGTAGTTAAAAAGTAACCGTTCACGAAAAGTCAAAGTAAAGGTGAAGATATTATTATTCGTTCACGATTCCTAAGTTCGTAGGACTTTAACATGGATAACCCCGTGCAAACAAAGTGCAGCATGGGGTTATGCAACCACACTCCAAAGTATCTGCACATTTTTTGAGTAAGGAGCGTAGTTTTGTGATCTGTACAGAGAATCTTAACTACATGTCCTTTGGCTCTGCCAAAATATTCCAAAATACAGAATTAGGTGGGCAATGTTTTATTTTTCCGCCTCTTCCGATTTTTCGGTTTCATCGAATAAGGCGTCAACAAACTCGTTGGGGTCGAACAGGGCAAGATCAACCGCCGATTCGCCAACTCCGATAAATTTTACCGGTAAATCAATTTGTTTACGAATCGCAATCACGACTCCGCCTTTGGCGGTTCCGTCCAATTTTGCCAGCACAATTCCGGTACATTTTACCGCTTCCGTAAAATATTTTGCTTGACTGATTCCGTTTTGTCCGGTGGTAGCGTCTAAAATTAAGATAACTTCATGCGGGGCTTCGGGGATTTGTTTGCTCAAGACCCGCCGGATTTTTTCGAGTTCCTGCATGAGATTTTTTTGAGTTTGGAGTCGCCCCGCCGTATCAACAATACAAAGATCAGCGTTGATTTCAAGGGCTTTGGCAACCGCTTTATGAGCAACACTTGCCGGATCGCTTCCCGATTTTCCAACAACAATTTCCGCACCAAGCCGGTTTGCCCAAATCGTCAACTGTTCCACAGCCGCCGCCCGAAAAGTGTCCGCCGCACCCAAAACAACTTTTTTTCCGTCGGCAACAAACATCGACGTCAATTTCGCAATCGTTGTCGTTTTCCCGCTGCCGTTCACTCCGCACGCCATGATTACCGTCGTACCTTTTTCGGCAAATCGAATCGGAGCGGTTGGTTGTGCCATGAGCGATTTGAGTTTTGTTTTGATGGTTTGCAGCACGTCAAACATTTCGACAACTCTGCCGCGATACTGTGTTCGTACTTCGGCAATGATTTCCTTCGATGTTGCCACTCCCATGTCGGTCTTGACGAATATTTCGAACATCTCGTCCAAAAAAGAATCGTCCACCAACCGTCCTTTCTGTTTGAAAATATCACGGATATCGGTGTTCAATATCTGAACCGTTTTTCGTAAACCTTCTTTGATTCGGTTGAAAAAACCCATTTTTAATCTGATACTTTAATTGCCAAAAAAATAAATATTCCATGCGGAAGGAAAGTAGTATATACTCCGTTGTCCCAAAATACAAGTTATCACAAATTGAATCGGCACACGAGAGTACGATTATTCCGTGTCCTCTTTCCAATTCGTGTTCTTTATGTGCCAGTAGGATTGCAAGTTTTTCCTCCGCCCCTTTAGGGGCAATGCGTAACAACCC
>JAISBG010000370.1 GCA_031266315.1 Planctomycetaceae bacterium
GTCAACAGGGGCAAGTCGGCTATCGCCGACGCGACCTTTCAGCGAAAGGTCGCCCACCTGATGATTACCTATTATTTGACGATTCCAGTGGGAAACACCTAATCCGGTAGAATCAGAAAATTTCGGTAAACGTTCACGAAAAATCAAAATTATTTGTCCATGTTAAAATCCTACGGACTTGAGAATGTGGGCTGAAAGCCCTTAATCAATAGCGTAGGACAATCGCCCTACGTAGCGGACTTTTCGTGAACAGTTACAAATTTCGTTTTTTCATTTGTTTAGATATTTCAAAAAAAACAAAACGAAAAATTACTCACTAACATTTTCACTTTTTAACAAAAGGAAAAAACAATGACGCTCGAAGAAAAATTTGAAGCCCGTGTCAATGAATTGAAAAACGCAATTCCGAAACTCAAAAAAGAAAATCAGGAAATTGCGGAACAATTTGTCCATACATTGTCGAAGGTTGATGTTCGTAACAAAAAATTTGAATACTTACTGTTCAACGGAAAAACTCAACTTGCTGAAATATTTTCCGGCAACCGTGCCGAATTGATTCCGTTCTTTTTCGGTAAAGAAAATGCAAGCCGTTTTGAAAAACTTTGGGATAGACTGCCAATTAGTAATTATCAAATTGATTGGCAGAGACGTTCTTTTCATACAAAAGTTAGAACGGTTCTTTATTTTGAAAAAGGAGTAAAACTGATACGTGCTTTTTTCAATTCAACGTTAATCGGCTTCAATCTTGAACAATATCTGAACACTTATATCAAATCTCCGAATAAAAATTATTTTGATACACAAGATAAAAGTGTTCTTGGAGCAAGTATCTGGCAGCAAATTACAACGTATTCTTTGATACAAAATTTGATTGCTCTTGCGATTGATGAAAACGATGAATTTGTTATGAACCGGATTAAAGAAATTATCTACGACGATAATAACGCCGGAATTTTAACAATAGAAATCCTTCGCGGAATTCTCATTAGCCGAAATCCGAATGCGCATAAATTTGTCGGTGATTTATTGCTCGCGGCGAAGTTACAGGAAGGATTACGACAGACGATTGTTGAAGCGTGTGATGAATGTTCTATTGAAGGTTTTCATTACATTATCAAAATTATTCTTGACAATAATCTTGAACGATTTTCGTCAATTGTCCGCGCAATTGGGACGTGGATGGGTTTACAAACTGCTGAATTTCGACCAAAAACGATTCGTAAAATTCTTGAAATTGCCGCCGATATTATTTCAAATAAAGCGAATATTGATCAATTGCTTGACAGTGATGATTCGGTAGAAATTTATGTTGCGCTTTGGGGAATCGGGCTGCGTGAAATTACCGATACACAAAAACCGTTATTGAATCTTGTCAAAAGTAAAAAGAAATACAAACAACTTGCCGCTTTACATTTCCTACGACAAGCTGATGATCATCAACTTATGAAAGATGTTGTTTTTGAAATGCTTGACGAAAACGATCTCGAACTTTGGGTACAACTAGCCGCAATGCTTGATCTGGTACTGACAAACGAATGGCAAAGCCGTAGAATTGAAATATTACAAAATAAAATAAATAATCAGGAAGAGAACAGCGGAGAAGACGATGAGATTGATCTTGATTCTTATTGTCGGTATTCTATAGTTCGTTTTAGGCAATGTCGAACCAATGATAATGAAATTCGTAATTTTTTTGTACGATTAAATCAACTTGCCGAATCGACTCCGAAAAAAGTTACACGGTTTGAACCTGATGCTTTCAACGCCGACATACGCTATATTTCCGCGAACACTTTTATTCGTCCGATGGTTTCTTGTGTTGTACTTCTTGGGGGTAACGATGCCGATGTGCGGTTACTTTTGTCTCTTATTCTCAAGATGGATGCCAGAATAAAAGTACAATTAGTTTTATCGATTTTGACATTAGATAATCCGTTACATCGAAAAGCGTTAATTGATTTATTTTGTGATCAACATCTAGGTCATTTTCGGGACACTATTAACAAAGTGTTCAAAAATGTAATTCTCTTGCCCAAAGAATTTGAAACAATTGAAAATGCTTTGCGTTTCAAGGATGCAAAAATTCGAGTTGATATTATCAATCTCATGTTGCAACAACCGCCGGAAAATTTACAAAAAAGTATTGAACGGCTTCTCAATTCAAAAGAAGAACAAAAACGTTTGGCAGGTCTTGATTTGATTGATCAGACGGAAAAATTATCGAAAAGTAAAAAGGAATATGCAAAAGTTGTTTCCGCTTGCAAGCAGATTACACTGAACTTAGCCGAAAACGAAAAAGAAAAAGGAACAAAAAAATCAGCAGCAGAAGAAATTCTTATACAAAAATTTACGGAAAAGAAAAAACCGGAATACACCAAAGAAAACGGTTTTGGTTTATGCAACCCAAACGGAAAACTGAAAATTCCCGAACCGAAAAAATCAAAAGAATTACTCGCCAATATTTTTATTTCGGAAATGCCGCGATTGGAAAAAATTCTTATCGTTCTTGATAATTTGATACACGAATATCGTGATTATGAATACACGGGATATTTTCATTATTCTAATGAAACGACAGAAACAAAAATACTTGGTTCTTCACAATCTCTACTGCTTGTCAAACCTTACGACGAATTGAAGAAAAAGTACGGAAAATATTTCACGGCAAAATTTGAAGAATATGTTTTAGCCGATGTCTGGCTTAAATTTTATAAGGAACAAAAACTAACTGTTAAAGATATTGTGTTGCTCGCTATTCTTATAGAGTGCGCAGCAAACTTTCACTGTAGCGAATTTGAAGATTTTTGCAACGGAAAAGGACAGTACGAAAAATACGCTTCTGATTTTACCGGATGGTTTCGTACTGTTTGCTGGAATCACGAAAAAATGAAACCATATTGTGACAATCTGAGAGGTACGAAGTATTGCTATCTTAAGCTTATTACTAATTTGATTCATTTATTTTATGAAGATATTCCGATTGAAGAAAAGTCCGATTTTATTGTGGATATTTTATCGGGAATATACAGCGAAACACCGAAAAATCTTTTTACGCAACCTTGTTCTTCCCACAGTACTCGTGCCTACATTCTTGGCAAATTGATTGAGGGATATAAATTGACATTGTTCGATGCGCCAATTCCGCCAATTAAGAAACCTCTTGACTTTTGCCGTACAACATCTGCCGATTCCGCACGGTTTGAGGAACGGTTTAATATTTTGTACAAATTTTATGAAGCGTCAAATTACAATCATGTAATTGCGCCGTCAATTGATATTCTTGAAAAAGCACGGGCGTTAAATTTGATTGACGATGAAGAGTTGTTACGTGAAATATTGATCAGAGAGAATTGTCTAAGTATTTTTAAGTCAGTGGCACAATTGGCATCTTACGGTATTCGAATTCGGCATATTTTTATACCGAAAAAAGATGAATCTTTAAAATATCCGCATTTCGTAAAAGTGCTTTCGAAAGTGATTGATCGAATTCTTGAAATAGAATTGCCGCGCGGTGATAGTCCAACGGAAGTAAGTAGTCTGGCTATTATGATTCAACGTTTTGAAGGTATTCGTTACTTTGTACAAATTCTTAA
>JAISBG010000373.1 GCA_031266315.1 Planctomycetaceae bacterium
ATTTTAGTTTTTTAGGATAACGTTAATTATTAACCGTGTCCCTAAAGTCCCTTTTATCCCTCATGTCCTTAATGTCCCTTACAAAAAACGAAAACCAAATTTTAAAGTGTGAAGATTATATTCAACTATTACTTGACCTCTTTCCAGTTTTTCAGTATCTCCGGTAATTTTTCGTAATACGCGTCCATCGCCCGATTTTGCGGATCGATACGGCATTTTATATTTTTTATCGCATTCAGATCCGATGTATTCATTGGAAGTTCTCTCGAAATTTTTCCTTCGGAAATAAACTTTGTACCTCCGTTATAATAGTCGTTAGCCACATGAAAAAATGGTGAAAAAAAATAATCACTAATGTAATTCATACTCGTATCCAAACTTGAACCGGCGTTGACTGACTTTCCATTGATCCCAGGACTACCATGATTTGAAATTGAACAACTGAGTAAATATTCATGTCGATCATATGATGTATATGAAGGTGGAAACGAATCTGTAACGATGGCATTACCTGCTGCGTTACACACCTCGATTTCAATACAAGGAATAACACTAACATAAGCTAATAGAATTGCACGAGCCTTGTTTGGTAATTCGTAAGATTTCCAGCCGGTATTCATAAGGTTATTGATTCGAGATGTATTAAAATGCAGGAACGTTAAACTACCTTTTATCCTTCCCGGAATTGAATAGGGTAACGAACCTAATTGATAGTTGTCTCTATCTTTGATCATTTTCAAGGTCATATTATTTTTTGATATGGCGATTTTATCGAGTATTGGCTCAATCTTTTTACGGAACTCATCGAATTTTTCAGCGTTTGCTTTGACGGTAACATTGACTCGCATTGTTACTGAATTGCCTTCTTTTTTCACGGGGTCTTTTTCCATTTTGGCGGAGACTTCCATGACGGAATACGGATAATTACTGTCTTTGAGAGCTTTAGCGAGGAGTAGGACGGCGGCATCGTCTGATTTATTTTGGGCTTGAAGTTTTCCGGCAATACTTGAGCCGTCAATTTCTATCACCTCTTCAGTTGGCGGGCTAAGCCGCATTTCTACCGCTCGGCTTTCGACTACCGCTTCCATTGTGATTTCCCACATTCCGTCTTTTTGCTTTCGCGACAAAATTCTGTGTTCTTCAATGTATGCGTTGCTTGCCGTCAACATCTGCTCAATAATGCCGCCTCGCGTGACACGAGTTTGGGCATTGATCAATGTTCCGACGACTTTTGTAATCGCGTTCCGAAAAGCGTCTTTCTTCGCTTCTTCAAAAGTGGAACCGGTACCGTTAACCGTAACAGCACTGCTACCATCTTTTGCTGTCAGTTTCAGACTGTTTTCTGGTTTCTTTGCGGTAGTAGTTTTTTCTTCCGGTACTGTCGCAAAAATATCTTGTTCGTCGGATTTCTGTTTGGTTTTAATGTAATCCTGATCAGCGATAGACAACAGCTCTATTTTAGGTTTTGCCAAAGTGCCGTCCTGCTTACGAAGCAGAACATTGTCACCTTCAACACCGACATATTCCGCTTCAATCTTATTGGTCCCCGATTTCGATGTCCATGTCCGAGCATCTAAATAAGAAACAAATAAAACCAACAAAAAAATAATTCCAACAAAAATTGTGATCTTACGAATCAACATAACTAAACCTTTTAATACCTTTCAATTTTAATTTTTAACAATGTGTTAAATTTGTAACTATTCAGTGTCGTGATGAGCATTCATTTTTCTGTCCCGTTAGGGACAATATGTTGGTAGAAAAACAATACCAATCAAAAACGCTCGTCCCGTTAGGGATGAAATGTTGGTGAAATCAAGGAATCATTATTAACCTTACCAACATGGCATCCCTACGGGATGCGGACAATTTGTTACATCGTTTTCTACCAACATGTCGTCCCTAACGGGACGGAAAAATTCATTATCACAAAAAACAATCACTGAATAGTTACGTTTTTTATACAAACGATTATTTTCCTTCCTTGACCTCTTTCCAGTTTTTCAGTATCTCCGGTAACTCTTTGTAATATTCGTTCATCGCCCGATTTTGTGGGTCGATACGGCATTTTAAACTTTTAGCTGCACTCAGTTCCGATGTGTCAATTGTAAACTCACGAACGATTGTATGTTCGGAAATAAATCGTCTACCTAGTGGGAGCCCATCAAAAAATGGAGAAAAAAGAAAATCACTATATGATGAAGGATTTTTAATAATGGGATCCATAAAGGGAGCCAAACTTGAACCGGCGTTGACTGACTTTCCATTGATCCCAGGACTATCATGATTTGAAATTGAACAACTGAGTAAATATTCATGTCGATCATATGATTTATATGAAGGTGGAAACGAATCTGTAACGATGGCATTACCTACTGCGTTACACACTTCGATTTCAATACAAGGAAAAACACTAACATAAGCTAATAGAATTGCACGAGCCTTGTTTGGTAATTCATAAGATTTCCAGCCGGTATTCATAAGATTATTGTTTCGAGATGTGTTAAAATGCAGGAATGTTTGTGGATTTGAATTGGGTAATCCACCAAAGTGGTAACTATCACCATCTTTGGTCGTTTTCAAAGTTTTATTACTTTTTGAGAGAGCGATTTTATCGAGTATTGGTTCAATTTTTTTATGCAGTGCGTCGAATTTTTCGGTGTTTGCTTTGACGGTAACATTGACGCGCATTGTTATTGAATCGCCTTCTTTTTTTACGGGTTCTTTTTCCATTTTGGCGGAGACTTCCATGACGGAGTAAGGATAATTGTTGTCTTTGAGAACTTTGGCAAGGAGTAGAACGGCGGCGGTTTCCGATTCGTCTTTGGTCAAGATTTTTCCCGCAATACTTGAACCGTCAACTTCTGTCATGTCGCCGGTCGGCTTTGTAAGTTGCGTTTGTATTGTTCGGCTTTGGACTGCTGCTTCCATTGTGATTTCCCAGAGACCGTCTTTTTGATTTCGTGACAGAATTTTATGTTCTTCGACGTATGCGTTGCTTGCCGTCAACATTTGCTCAATAACGCCTTCCTTTGTAACGCGGGTTTGAGTATCAACCAATGTTCCGACAACTTTGGAAACTGCGTTTCGGAAAGCGTCCTTCTTCGCCTCCTCAAAAGTTGAACCAATACCTTCAACAGTAACAACACGGTTTCCGTCTTTCGCTTTCAGACTGTTTTCCGGTTGCTTTTCTTTCGGTTTATTTTCCGGTTGTTTTGCGGTGGTTGTTTTCTCTTCCGGCACTGTTGTAAAAATATTTTGTTCGTCGGATTTCTGTTTGTTTTTAATGTAATCCTGATCGGCGACGGACAACAGATCTATTTTAGGTTTTACTAAAGAGCCGTCTGGCTTACGAAGCAGAACACTGTCGCCTTCAACTCTGACATATTCCGCCTCAATCTTATGACTCCCCATTTTCGATGTCCACGTCCTCGCACCCAAATAGGAAACAAATAAAATCAACGAAAAAATAATCCCAACACAAATTGTGATCTTGCGAATCAACATAATCGAACCTTTCAATACCTTTCAATTTTTAAAAATTGTTTAAATTTGTAACCGCTCACGAAAAGTCATAATATACCGTAGCTGGTAAGGCGATAGGCTTCGCCCTTGAACAACCGCTCCACGTTGTTGCGCTCCCGTGTTCAGCTTCGCGACTTTTCAGGGTGTAGGTTAAATCGGTGTTAGCAGACACCGGTCTCA
>JAISBG010000398.1 GCA_031266315.1 Planctomycetaceae bacterium
CAAGCAATAATAGAGGTGGGCGACCTTTTGCTAAAAGGTCGCGTCGGCGTACTCGCCGACTGTGAATCAGTTTAATGATAGCAAACGGTGCTGCCTTCCGTTTTGGAGTCAATTACAGATCAACCGGCGCGACCCTTCAGCGAAGGGATCGCCCTCCATTTTTCACCTTGCGCAAGCAATAACAGAGGTGGGCGACCTTTCGCTGAAAGGTCGCGTCGGCGTACTCGCCGACAGGAATCGGATTAATGATGGCAAATTGTATTGCCTTCCGTTTTGGAGTCAATAACAAACCCAACCGGCGCGACCTTTCAGCGAAAGGATCGCCCACCTTTGTTTTGCCTATTTTTGTTTTGTTTGTTTGTGATTATGCTGAAATTTTGAAACGATTAGGTTGGGTGTTTTTTTACTTTATCGGTTTATTTTTATCAGTTTGACGATAAATAACATTGATCAGATAAAGTGCATGAGGCGGAGCGGTTGCGCCGGCGGTTGCGCGGTTTTTTGATGCGATTATTTCTTTTATTCGTTCAGGATTTCCGCGTCCGCGCTGACCTTCAACTCCCAACAATACCAATGTTCCGGCAATTACCCGCATCATGTTGTAAAGGAAACCGTTCGCTTCAACCTCAATACGAATTAACGGCGGATATAAATTGTTGGAATCCTTGATTCGTTCAACCAAGACATCGGAAATTGTCCGAACAGTTGTTTTACGCGGTGAACCCTGTGCTTGAAAACAAGCGAAATCATGTTTTCCTAACAAAAATTGAGCGGCTTGCTGCATGGTGTTGAGATCAAGCGGTTCCTGATAAACCCAACAATAATTCCGAGTCAACGGAAATGACGGGCGGTTATCGTCAATCAAGTATCGATAACGTTTCGCAACCGCATCGGTAATCGGGTGGAAATAGAACGGAACTTCTTCCGCACAAAGAACCCGAATATCGTGCGGTAAATGACCATTCAACGCACGCGGAAATACCGCAATGTCCAACCGGCTTTTCGTCGAAAAAGCAGCAACCTGTTTCAACGCATGAACACCGGCATCTGTTCGTCCGCTTCCGGTTACAGAAACCGGTTCGCCAAGAATTTTACCCAGTGTTGTTTCCAGCGTTTCCTGAATACTCGGAACATTGACCTGACGTTGCCAACCCTTGTAGTTTGTACCATCGTAAGACAATTCGAGTTTAATTCGCCGTAAACCTGTTGCAGAAACTAATCGGGACAATGGTAAATCTGTACACATCTCTTTTGAAAGAGTTTCTTCATTTTTATTATTATTATTATTATTATTATTATTATTATTATTATTATTATCCATTTGAAAAGGGCAGTTCAAAAAAACACGGTTTTAATGGTAACCGTTTGCGAAGAATAAAAGTAATGGTAAATAAATTTCTTCTTAACCGCGCTAGCGGTGTTATCATGGATAACCGGCGGTGTAGCGAAGCGTAACCGCCGGATAGCGATTCCCCTTGATTTTGAGCCGCGCTAGCGGCGACATTATCACGATGATTCGTGTTACGAATCGAGTAAGAGTTGTCGGACAGGGTAATGACTGATTTCCACGTAATTTTGTACTTCGAGCCGCTATGATAATGTCGCCGCTAGCGCGGCTTGTATTTTTGTGGGACGTATCCGGTGGTTACGCTTCGCTTCACCACCGGTTAGCCATGATAACACCGCTAGCGCGGTTAATATAAAATTTATTTCACGTTACTTTAATTCCTCGTGAACGGTTACTTAAGATTATTGTTCGCGAGTTGTATAAAACACTCGTTGAGCTTTCCCTTCTTGACGCGGGAGTTCGCCCGGTTTGAAAACATCGCCTTTGGGTGAAAACCCTAAACGTTCTTTGAGATGTTTTTCGACCATATATCCTGTTACGGTTTCGTCCGCTTCCACGTTGATCCGAACATCTCGAACCCCGTCAATTTCCTCAATCACAATCTGATAATGCGGCAAAACACCGGGAATTTCCAGTAACGCGTGTTCAACTTGTTTCGGAAAGAAGTTGACTCCTTTGACAATCAGCATGTCGTCGGTTCGCCCTACAATCGGAGCAATACGGAGATGAGTCCGTCCGCAATCGCATTTTTCGCGTGAAACAATTTTTGAAAGATCACCGGTTCGAAACCGTATTACCGGCAAAGCCAGCCTTGTCAATGATGTTACAACAATTTCCCCTTGCTGACCGTCCGGTACTGGTTTTCCGGTTGCCGGATCAAGGACTTCGACGAGATAATGATCTTCCCAGACATGGATTCCGGCATGGCAAGGACAATCCATGCCAAGAGTTCCAACACCGCCGGTTTCCGTCATTCCGTAAATATCGAACGATTCAATACCCAGTTCCGATTCAATCCGTTTCCTCATTCCTTCGGAAAAACTTTCCGCACCAAAAATACCGATTTTCAAATGCGGTAACTCAATTTCCATTGCCCGCATCACTTCGAGAATCCGAATCGCATAAGAAACAACCCCGCAAAGAATTTTAGTATCAAAATCTTTTGCCAGACGAACTTGCCGTTCAGTGTTACCGGAACCGGTGGGAATGACAAAGAGTCCCGCTTTCCTTGCCCCGTGATACATTCCAAACCCGCCGTTAAAAAGACCAAACGATGGCGTAATCTGTACAGGATTGCCCGGAACGGTTCCCGCCATAACGTAACATCGTGCCATACATTCCGCCCATTGATCAATATCCGTTTCATGGTACGGCATGACAACAGGACTGCCGGTCGAACCGCTGGACATGTGCATTTCACGAATTTCCTCTTTGTCAACACAACACATTCCAAGCGGATATGTTTGACGAAAATCTTCTTTGCACAATGTCGGAAGTTCCGATAAATGTTCGAGCGTGCCGAAGTCGTCGGGTTGCGTCAACCCCAACGCCGAAAAACGGTTACGGTAATAATCGTTTCGGGAAAGCACCCAACGGAGCAACTCCAAAAAACGCCGGTTCTGATGCGATTTAAGTTCATCAGCCGACATGGTTTCCGCTAAAGAATTGAAATAGTGAGTCATAATTGTTTTGATGTTATACTAAAGCCCTTTTAAAATTCATGTCGCTGAACACGCAAGCGCAGCAACGCGGAGCGGTTATTCAAGGGCGAAGCCTACCGCCCATACCAGCTACGGTATATCGGGTTTGCGTTATTGTAATTGCCCCGTTTTAATTCGGAACGTAACTTTAATATTTTGTAAAAGCCCAATGAGTATAACAAAATCAGAAAAAAAATCAATGCTTTTCTAATTTATATCAGTAGGATTGCAAGTTTTTATCCCGCCCTTTTAGGGGCATTGCGTAACAACCCACCGCAACGCGGTGGGTAACAGTCTCTCTCCAACAATCGCCCTGAAAGGGCAATGCCAATCTGTTTTGCGTTGCCCTTTCAGGGCGAAATTTGTGGAGTGCTTTAACCCACCGCGTTGCGGCGGGTTGTTACGCATTGCCCTTGCAGGGCGGAGGAAAACTTGCAATCCTACTGTGATTTATATTCACCAACATCAATAAACCGAAATTTTTTGTTATTGGAAAGAAGATGTTTTTTGTGCGAAAATATATTGTGTTTCTTGTTTTGAGTCTATTGTGAAATTTGTGAAATATGTGAAAATGGAACGGTTGTTTTTTTCCATTTCATTTTCACTTTTGGCGTCTTCCCTTTTTACGGATCATTATGGATCATGCTGAACGCACTCGACAACTTGAAGAACAACCGGTCGGTCAATTACTTTGGGAATTTTCAATGCCGGCAATTGCCGCAACCGTTATTAACGCTTCTCATAGTGTTATCAACCGGATTTTTGTTGGTCAGACTATCGGCGAAGTCGGTATTGCCGCTGTTACGGTAACACTGCCCATCATGACTATTATGCTCGCGGTTGGTATGACCATCGGCATCGGTTCCAATACCCTGATTTCCATCCGACTCGGAGAAAAGAAAAACGATGAAGCCGAGCGGATTGTCGGTCAGGCGTTGTTTCTTTTTGGTTTTATGGCAATTGGTTTTATGGTGTTCGGTTTGCTGTTTATGGAACCGTTGCTCCGGCTTTTCGGAACCAGTGAACGAGTCATGCCGTATGCCAAAGAATATTTGTCCGTTATGGTTTGTGGCGCGTTCTTTCACGAAATCTCTTACGGAGTCAACGGATTTCTACGAAGTGAAGGGAAACCTCGCACCGCCATGATAACAACACTCATCATGGCATTTCTGAACATTTTTTTCGACTGGTTGTTTCTCTATGTTTTTCGTACCGGTATTTGGGGAGCGGCATTCGCGACAATTCTTGCACAAATTTGTTCTACCAGTTGGGTGTTCTGGCATTATATTTCCGGTAACACTTTACTTCGTTGGCGTTTCAAAAATATCCGTTGGGATTCCGAATTGTCCCGTCAAGTTTTTCTTCTCGGTATGCCGCCGTTTATCATGCAGTCTATCGCCTGCGTTCTTCAGGCAATTCAAATGCGCCAGATTTTCTTTTACGGAAATATCTATGGTATCGCTCATCATATTGAGAATGGCGGTGATTTGGCAGTGGGTGCGTTTGGAATTGTATTTGTTGTTTCAATGGCAGTGTTTCTTCCGATTCTCGGTTTGAATCAGGGAGTGCAACCAATTGTCGGTTACAATATGGGAGCAAGACATTTCGACCGCGTTGCCAAAACTCTTCGTTTATCACTCGGTTCAGTAATAACGTTCACTTTAATTTGTTCGATTGCTCTGTTCGTATTTCCTGAAATACTGCTCCGTCCATTCGCCGGAGTGGAAGACGGAGCCGATTTACTCAAACTTGGTTGCCGTGCCGCCCGAATTTTTGTACTAATGCTTCCCGCCGCCGGAATTGTTGTTGTCATGGCAGGGTATTTTCAATCAAACGGTTCGCCCAAACTTGCCATTGCTTTAACCTTGATTCGTCAGGTCGTGTTGTTCGTACCGCTGATTCTCATTTTACCGCAATATTTCGGGTTGGACGGAATTTGGTTTGTTGTTCCGGTTGGCGATTTCGGTTCCTTCGTTTTCGTTGCGGTATTGATTCAACGCGAATTGAAAAAACTTCGGCACAATCAGCAAATTCAGAACCACTGAGGTTGTTTTATCGAAAAAATAAATCAACAACCACAATCCGATAAATAGTTACGTTTTTAAGACAGTGCAGGTGTACTTGAACAAAATTAGAAAAATGGTTATTATATTCAGCGGAATTTTCGTTAATAAGCAATCAATCAGGTGGGCAACCTTTCGCTGAAAGGTTGCGTCGGCGTACTCGCCGACAGGAATCAGATTAACGACGGCAAATGGTGTTGCCTTCCGTTTTGGAGTCAATTACAGATCAACCGGCGCGACCCTTCAGCGAAGGGATCGCCCACCTAATGATTGCGAAAGGATCGTCCACCTGATGATTGCCTACCTTTAACGAAAATTCCACTGAAATATTACTATTAATTAATTTATTATTCCTTATCGTACAAAAAATTGTACATAAAAACCATGTTGACTCAAAATCAGATTGACGGTGTTATTGGGTTTCACGGGCATCATTGCCCCGGTTTGACTTTTGGAATGAGGGTTGGCGATTGGACACTTCGGGAGTTTGGTCATGCGGCTGATGAGGAAATTGCGGCTGTTGTTGAAACGGATATGTGTGCAGTGGACGCAATTCAATATCTCGTCGGCTGTACCTTCGGTAAGGGCAATCTTGTTTTTCTCGATTACGGTAAAAACGCCTATTCGTTTTTTCGCCGTAGTGACGGTAAAAGTGTTCGGTTGGTAACACGCGGCGGTTTGTTACGGGATTTGCGTGAACAACAGGAAAAACTCAATTCAAACGACACCGCCGGACGTGAACTGATTCGGCAACAAATGATTGACCGGATTCTGCAAGCGGATTTTGAGGAAATTTTTTCAATTGGTTCCGTCCAAATTCCTGTGCCGGAAATTGCCCGGATTCACACAAGTAAACGTTGCGATTATTGCGACGAACTCGTTATGGAAACACGTCTTTTGAATGATCCGGTATTAACCGGCGGAAAAAATCTTTGTATTCCATGCCGTACCGTTTATCGTGCAGAAATTGATAAAAACCGGCAAACTTTTGAACACTGAATATTTGTCCTTATAATAGAACTACAGTCCGGCACGGCGGTGTTTTGAGGGCTGTACCCTGATTACTGTACTTAAATGATTTTTACCAATACCAATCCGGTGGCGTGGTATCTCCTGTTTTTGGCGGTTCCAATCATTCTGTTTTATGTTCTCAAAATTCGGCTTCGTCAGGAACCGGTTTCGACGGTAATTTTTTGGCAACAGGTTTTTGAAGAACGGCGTTCACGTTCTTTTTGGCGGCGGTTACGGCATTTAATTTCGTTGATGTTGAGTTTGCTTTTTCTTTTCTTGCTTACCGGAGCC
>JAISBG010000442.1 GCA_031266315.1 Planctomycetaceae bacterium
ACAAATACGATTCCTTACCGCGTTCAAAATCCAATTTTTGTGTATCAATGCCTTGTACCAATTCCGCCGGAAGTGGAACAGGAATAAAACCGACCCATAAATTTTTGAACCGATTACCCGGCTGAACCGGTGAATTTTTTGTAATTTCCGTATTTGTTAATGTTCCGCTAATAAAACGATATTTGTTTAATAATCGAAACGAACCTTCAAAAAAATATCCCATGTTGACAATATAAAGACCGATCAATAATATTGCAACAAATTGACTCAAAGGAGATTTTGTTTCGTTTGGTTTATTGAAGAATCGTTTCATCAACCACAAAAACAGCCAAATCGGAAAAGCAATGATCCATGTTATTTTTGTCAGCGGCATTAAACCGAGACAGATTCCTGCTGTAACTGTTTTTCGCCAATCCGGTTTTTTCAGCCAATGCCCAAAAGTATAAAGTCCAACGATACCGAGTGATGTGGCGGCGACATCGGGACAAATCGTGGCGCCCCAACCGAGAATTGAAGGCGAAAACGTCCATAAAATCAGAAACACAAAACCGGGTGTTTTTCCGTACAATTCCGATGCGAAACGATAACCAACATATCCGCCAACCAGAACAAACGGAATACAGGCAAACCGAGCAAGAAACAGATAATATCGAATATCATCAACGTTATTTATTGAAACAAAAGTGTTTCCCAAAGCCCATTCGCAACGTTTTTCTGGAAGGGGTGAATAGGTTTTGTCGTTATATTTTGGATTACAAAAAATAAAAACCGGCGCACCGGCAATGATTCGAACAAGCGGCGGATTAACATGAAAGACATTAAATTTGCCTGTATGCCAGAAATAAGCGGTTGCTCCAAGATGTCCGATTTCTGTACGATTGGGACTTGTTGACCAAGAAAGGTAAGTAAGCAGTACCGCTTGAATGAACAATAATACCGCAACATAAAAATTACGGATTTTCAGTAATCGAGACACAAATTCCATCGGTTATTACAATAATACAAGGAGTAACGGCAAACCATTCGTTGTTTTCGTCCAGTTTGAAAACCGGAAAAGATATTTTGGGTAAATCCTCTGTTGATGATGACGGAATTTCAACCAGTGCAATATTTGTATTGTTTTGATTTTCCTTATCAGAAATGAGTTTGCGGCATTTCGGACAATCGGAGTGAATGAGAAGAATTGTCCATGTTCCCTGTTTCAATATTTCACCGTCAGCAGGTTGTGTAAAACGTGCGATAAGTGGAAATTCCTTGCCTTTCCAAGTTGCCGGTTCAAGAACAATCTTTTTCGTTCCGGCGGAAGTGGTCATTTCTGTTCCAAGTATTGCGTGAACCTGTTTCAAAGATAACATGCTCAACAAGGCGGGAACCGCCAAAACAATCCATATCACGGCAATAAGAAGGAATTTTTGTTTCTCCCATTTTGAGAGATTGAGACGGAGGTTGAGATTGAAAGGGCAATGTTCGCGAAAAATTATAAGAAGAATAACAATAATGAGATCGAAAGTTGCTGTTATCCAAGGGTTAATCGTAACAACACCGAAACAACCGCAGGAATTTTCGCCGCTTAAACCTTTTATTGCCGAAACAATTAAAAAGGCGAAAAAACCAACCAGAGAGAAAAACCATGTCCATTGCCGCCCAATACCGGAAAACAAAAATAAAGCAAACAATATTTCACTCTCAACAACAAACATCAACAAATAACGATTATTCAAAAATTCCAACAAGGGCGTAAAAACACTATTTTGTACGGGCGGCGGTAAAGGAACCGTTGATAATTGATACGCTTTGAGACCAGCCGCAAGAAAAAGTATTGTACCAATAACGAAACGTAATTGACCGAATCCGAAAAAACTTGTTTTCTCTTTTTCACTATTCATCTGCACTTTTCCAAAACATGATAAAATATTAGGAATTATCGGTACAAAATGGAGTCTCATATAGCGGACAGTCCAAATAAATATTTTTATACTAAAGTTGTTTTAAAATTCACGAAGCTGGACACGGTAAGCGCAGCATCGCGGAGCGTTTGTTCAAGGGCGAAGCCTATCGCCCATACCGGCTACGGTATAGCACGCAGATATATTGTGTGAGTTATAAAATGATATTTTTTAACGATTTGCTAGATTGTTACTTTTACGTAAAAGTAGTCTAACAGCAACCTCATTTTCAACCTAATTTCTCTAACTAAACAACCTCAGTAGCCTATTGATTCCTTCCAAACCAACCTCATTACCTCATTAATAACTCATGTTACGCAGGAGCTAAATATCAGTTTTTCCTTCGCCCCTTTAGGGGCAACGCATAACAACCCACCGCAACGCGGTGGGTAACAATTCCCTAACAATCGCCCTGAAAGGGCAGTGCAAAGCGGATTGGCATTGCCCTTTCAGGGCGAAATTTAGGAGCGTGCTTTAACCCACCGCGTTGCGGTGGGTTGTTATGCAATGCCCCTAAAGGGGCGGAGAAAAACTTCCAATTCTACGGTATGTTTTGTCGACTTTTTTACTTACGGTGCGTAACATGAGTTAATAATTTTTAATGAGGTAATGAAGTTAGTATATTTTTTACCGTTTTTGCTACAGAGGTTGTTTTCGTTGGAAAAATTAGGTTGCGAAAATTTAATTTCGATCTTTCAAAAAATCAAACATAATCCTAACGCAGTATAATGCAAATTTTGTTTTTTAGAAAGAAGCTCTGTTTCTTTATTCTTCAATCTGCGTAAATCTTTCAAATCAGTGTCATCTGTGTGCCTATTGAAATAAAAAATAACTTTATTTGCCCATGATGATTTTACAGTATATAATATCATGAAATTTCCGTATCACTAATGTCATCCTCTTCTTCATCATTTATTTTTTCGGAACGTGCATCCATTTCGATAATTTTTTCAAAAACCAAAGCGGCAATTGGTACGAATAATAACAATCCGCAAAGATAAAACGGGAAAATGAAGAGCATGAAAAAATCATTTTTGGAACGTTCCGGCGGAGTGATCCAATAGGGAACACGATAAGGTGACGGGTTACGTTGGAGCCGCATCAGCCAATCAATAAGCGGTGTATCCAGCAAAGCGTTACGCCACGCATCATGTCCTTTTGTCTCGAATGTTGTCATGTAAGCGGTTCCGCCTTTGTTATGAATTTGTTCGATTTCTTCTTTGATGCGGGAAAAAACGACACTATTATCACCGGTATTATTGAATGCCCAAACGGTTGTTCCGTAATTGACCACAAATTTGTACACATTTCGATGTGGATTACAGGAAACAGGAATCAAAGCCGCAAAACGCCCCGGATATTCAAGTCCCATTGACCAGACACCGTAACCGCCCGAACTAAAACCAAAAACACTAATCGCCTGCTCATCAACCGGATAATGATGAATTATATCGTCAAGAATTTCCATTGCAATTGTCATTGGCGCATCGCCTTTACCTTCTTTTGTTGAAGAACGATCCCAATGTCGATTGTCTTGAGGACATTGTGTTGCGAGAATAAAAAAGTCGCGCTGTTTGGGACCATTGATAAACGGAATGAGCGGTTCCATGTGAGACAATTGTGAAACATTATTATTCCCGCTTTCACCGACACCGTGAAGCCAGATCATGAGCGGATATTTTTTACCTTTTTCCAATTTTTGCGGAATACGAAGCCGGTAATTTATTGTTGCGTTTTTATATTTACCGCCGGAATATTCGTAGGACAAAGGCGTAAATTGATTGAGAACTTCCTCGGGAACTTTCCAAAGCCGGTCTTTAACTCTGCTTCGTACCGGTTTATCCGCCGCTTTCTTTTCGTAACGTTCCGCGAAATAATCGTCTTCCGTGTCTGTGTTACGAGGTAATTTAAGTGTTGCGGGGTCAAGAATATAAGAATCGCGGGGAGCGTAAAGTTTTTTGAGATAATCGCTGTTGCGGGCGGAATAAGTAACGATAACAAAAATAGCAAGAATAAGAAACGGAATAGACAGATAAGGCATTCGCCAAGGTTTGTTGTGAAATTTCAGACTGCGATTAATTGTCCACAACACGATATTACCGCCAAACCAAAGAAAAAATATCCATTGGGGCAAAGCAAACCACGCCGGATAAAATGGTTTCGTGAACATCCACGCACGACGCCAATAAACTTCCTGAAACTGTTGAACTTCCGATTGCGGTACAAAAATCGGAAGAGAAATTAAGAGTGTGCCAAGAACCAACCACATCGGCACCGAACTCAAACAAAAGAATCGAATAAATTGTTTCAATTTTTCTCGACTCATGGTGTTACCGAAACATTGTTATCGTTAGAGGTGGTATTCGTTTCTTGCACATTGATATTGGCTTCTTGCGTTTTTTCAGTCTTTGCCTTTTCTGCTTCAGGTCGAATCACTTCCGCTTCAAGCGTCAAAATCAAATTCGGATTCTTCGGATCATTTGTCTTGACAAGAACTTCTTTACTGACTTTACTAAGTAAATTTTGTGTTAATAATTTAATATTGATTGGTCCCGTCTTTTGTGGACGAATCGGCG
>JAISBG010000450.1 GCA_031266315.1 Planctomycetaceae bacterium
GGAACCGGAAAAAGAGGTCAAAGTTCCTGTAAAACCAGACGTTGTAACAACAAATCCGCCTGTTGCGCCAACCGGTAATATTGATACAAAGAAAAACGATCATTCAACACCGCCCAAACCGGAACCGCCCAAGCCGGAACCAGTTAAACAATTGGTTAAACCGGAGCCGCCCAAACCAGAACCAGTCAAGCCGGAACCTGTTAAATCGGAGCCTGTCAAAATTGCAACAACTAAGCCGGAACAAAACCAAACAAAACCGGAACCAAATAAAATGGAAACAACCAAAACTTCACCGGATTTGATTCCGTTCCTATATTTCTATCAACAATCTCGTTCCGGTAACCGAACTGTCATTCTTTTTCCGTTAACACCGGAATCCAAGCCGTTGGTTTTTGAAACGAAATCAACACCAACATTAGTTCCGGCAACTCCGGTAATACCGGTTATTCCGGCAATTCCAATTGTTCCGGTAATTCCGATACTCTCAGTTCAACCGGTTTATACATTATTTATCGTACCAACCATAGAATATTAATATATTAATAGAAAATATCCGCCATTTCTGTAAAACACAAAATCTGAACGATTCTTTTTTCAACACCTTGACAGCTCCGGTGAATTGATAATAATTATACGGATAATGATTTATCGATATTTTGTCGATTTTTTTATTGACTTACTTGGAGTTTAAAATGAGTGTTGTCGCCCCTAACCCTACCGGCACGACTCGAAAATTCGACCGTGTTGTTGAAATTCTTGACGAAAACCGTCATGATCCTGCTCGTTTGATACCGGTTTTGCAGCAGGTTCAGGAATTTTATCGCTACTTACCGGAAGAAGTTTTAACCTTTATTGCCACCTCATTGGCGTTACCGCCGTCGCACGTTTTTGGTGTCGCAACATTTTATGCCCACTTCACTCTGGTTCCTAAGGGCAAACATTCGTGTCGCCTCTGTGACGGAACAGCATGTCATGTTCGCGGTTCAGAACATATTCTTAGTGCATTACGTAAAGAATTAAAACTTTCCGAAACAAAACAAACAACGGACGATATGTTGTTTACTGTTGAAACGGTTTCGTGTCTCGGTGCCTGTGGTCTTGCTCCGGTTCTTGTCGTTGACGAAAAAGTTCACAGCAACGTAACACCCGAACAAGCCGTGAATCTTATTCGGGAAATTCAGGCAAATGAAGTATAAACGCTCTTTCAGCGAAACATCGCCCGCCTCATGTTTGTCCACCTGCAACCTTCCTTTGAAGGTGTATTTTTGTAATATTACAGTAAAATTTTCGTTAAAGGTCAGCAATCATAAGGTGGGCAATCTTTCGCTGAAAGGTTGCGTCGGCAAAGCCGACTTTGCCCCTGTTAACGGCTAGCAATTTGATTCCAAAATGGTCGGCAATACCATTTGCCGTCATTCATCTAATTCACTGTCGGCAAAGCCGACTTTGCTTCTGCTAACGACTGGCAATTTGATTCCAAAATCATTTGCCGTTGTAAATCTAATTCACTGTCGGCTAACGCCGACGCGACCTTTCAGCGAAAGGTCGCCGACCTTATGGTTGCTCACCTTATGATCGCCTATCTTTACAGATATTGCAAAAATTCCACTGAAATATTTTTTGAAAATATATACTTTCTGCCTTGCAGAAAATTCTTGTTTCCTGTAATATTACGTTTTCTGTTTTCCACAAATTCCTAGTTAAATACCAGGTAATATAAAAAATTTTTAGAAAAAGGAGTTAACGTGTCCAAAAGATTATTTACAAGTGAGGCAGTCAGTATGGGACATCCCGATAAATTGGCTGATCAAATTTCCGACAGTGTTCTTGATGCATTGTTTACCGAAGATCCGTATAGCCGAGTTGCTTGTGAAACACTGGTTACAACAGGTATTGCAATCATTGCCGGTGAAATTACCACAAAAGCGAAGATTGATTATCAAACGGTTGTTCGGGAAGCAATTCGTAAGGTTGGGTACACCAACGACGAATGGGGTATCAGCGCAGATACTTGTGCTGTCATGGTGTCGCTCGATCGGCAAAGCCCGGATATTAAGCAAGGGGTTGATGACGACAAAGAAGGACGTCATGCCGGAGAAATCGGAGCAGGTGATCAGGGATTGATGTTCGGTTACGCTTGTAATCATACACCGGAGTTGATGCCGCTTCCCATTGCCCTCGCCCACCGAATTACCAACAAACTGACCGAAACCCGTTTCAATAACGATGTTTCATGGCTTCGTCCTGATAGTAAAAGTCAAGTTACCGTAGAATTTGACGGTTTAAAACCGCTTCGAATTGATACGATTGTTGTTTCGACACAACATGATCCCAATATTGACCAAAAAGGAATTGCGGATTATGTGATTCCGAATATTATCCAACCGCTTTTGCCCAAAGACCTTGATACCAGTAGTATTAAATATCACATCAATCCGACCGGCAAATTCGTGGTAGGCGGACCGCATGGTGATTGTGGTTTGACGGGACGTAAAATTATCGTGGATACTTATGGCGGTTGGGCATCACACGGCGGCGGAGCATTCAGCGGTAAAGACCCAACAAAAGTTGACCGCAGTGCCGCTTATATGGCTCGGTATGTTGCAAAAAATATTGTCGCGGCAGGTTTGGCGGATTCTTGCGAAATTCAGTTGGCGTATGCAATTGGTGTACCGGAACCGGTCAGTATTTTAGTGGATACACGGGGAACCGCAAAAATTTCTGAAGAAAAATTATCAAAAATTATTCGTGAAGTTTTTCCGCTCACACCAAGCGGAATTATTAAAACTCTTGATCTTCGTCGCCCCATTTACCGCAAAACAGCTGCCGGCGGACATTTCGGACGTAACGATGCCGATTTCACATGGGAAAAAACCGATAAGATTGACGAACTGAAAAAAATCAGTTAATGTCGTAACTCGTTTTAAGTTTTAACGCAACCGGCAAAAGTATTACGTTCCAATATTAGTACAGTAATTAGCAGTTGACCGGTTTGCGTTAATTTTTTAAATTCAAAGATTCGGCTTTGTTTTTGATAATATTTGAATTTCCTGATTCTACTGGATTAGGTGTCCAAGCCTTGAAAAGTCCGTTTTAAACACGAAACGCACGAAAAGAGGTGGGCAATCCGCCCGCTGGGCGGTTGCGCCGGTTGAGTTTTACTCGACTCCAAAACGGAAGGCAACACCATTTGCCGTCGTTCATCTAATTCACTGTCGGCGAGTACGCCGACGCGACCTTTCAGCGAAAGGTCGCCCACCTGATGATTACCTATTATTTGACGATTCCAGTGGGAAACACCTAATCCGGTAGAATCAGCAATTTTTTTTTCCGAACAAACATTCTTTTCAATTAT
>JAISBG010000504.1 GCA_031266315.1 Planctomycetaceae bacterium
TAACGAACTCGATTCTTGGACATAAAAAAATCCCTTCTGCATAAAATAATAACTCTTTGTCAACCTTATTCAACTGTCCAGTTTTTACAGTCCACCGCTCGAGGCGGAGGTTCACGACGAACACGATATCGCGCATCAAAACAACCATAACGTTGAAGGATCAAATTGATCGCTCGGAAACCACTCGCAATGATTGACCGTTACGAACCACACGAACCACGTCCTGACGCAACAACAAATCACGCCTAACTGTTTTTTAGTCGCATAATTTTTCTTAAGGTTAGAGATTAAACGTGCGTTTTTGAAAAGGACATATTATAAAATATTATCTCTATTTTGTGGCAAACAACACGCCCACGTTACTTGCACACCGGCACGCTGTTTTCGCTTGCACATGACCCATTTAAAAATAGGTAATATTTTAGTGGAATTTTGTTAAAAGTTTACCTACATCTGATAGCGTGATGATTGGGTACGCCACATTAGAGGTCGAATGAAAAAAACGTGTTGTGGCGGGTTGGTTTGTGTATTTATTCCAGTACGAAAAAGGGTGTTACCGGAATTTTGGGAATTTCTGTTCGTATTTTATCAGTGTAAAGTCCCATAGACTCAATCGGTAACGGCTTGATTCCAAGAAATTCGTACAGCGGAGAGTCTGCCGGAATTGTAAGACGGTTACGAATTTTTCGGGCATCGGCAGGAACACGGTTTTGGTCCGCTTGTTGTAATCCTTTCGTTTCAACAAATAAATCCGGTAACCAAGGCAACATGATGTTTTCAAGCAACACATTACGGCGGTTGTTGCGTGCGAAATTATCGCAACCAACAGCAATATTGCGTACAATAAAATTCCGGTCGGCATTTTGTTTCAATTCGGCATAGTCGGGATATTTTGAACGATAAACTTCGTTATCAGGATCGAATCCGTTTGCTTTAACGCGTGTACCGAAATTTTTGTCAAGGTTTGCGAGCCAACGTTTTTCGCCCCAAGGACTGAAACTGACCGCGTATTTACAATCAATCATCAGATTACTGTCAACAATATTATCCTTGCCGCCGTGAATCTGAATACCGCCGAACTGACCGCCGCTTGACCGGAAAAAGACATTTCCGTACATCAATACACTGCTGATCATATCATCAAGCCGGATTCCCGATTGCCCCGCAACATCTCGACCGCTGCCGATGTGATGCCAATAATTGTACCGAATTACTATTCCGCGCATAAACGGATTACCCCAAAGATCAATTCCCGACTGATCGTCTGATTCGTAAACCACACTGTGAATCTCATTAAACTCAATTATTTGTTCCATTCCTTCACACCGAATCGCGTGTGCAGGCGAATCACAAAATAAATTGTGCGAAATTCGATTGGCAACTCCGTCAATAAGGACAGCCGGAGCGTAAGCACGATCAATGCGGCTAAAATTATGGACAATACTGTTTTCAATAAAACAACCGCCGGGTATTAACGTTTTAATATCTCCGCCTTTCAGATGAATACCGCCGCCGCCGAGAGTCCGGAAATCACAACTCAAAACGCCATGCCTCCGTCCTTCCATTCCGAGTCCCCAATTTCCGAAACGATAAAATCCGCAGCCGGTAAATAATACTTCTTCACCGCCGATAACTCGTCCCGCCGTTCCCGAACCTTCCTCAAACGTCAACCCATAAAATGTTGTAAAGGAAACATCTTTAATGTTCAAAAATTCTTTGGAAAACGCGGAAAGCCGGACATTGACGGTATTCGGATCAACTCCTTTCGGCGGATAAAGATAAAGTTTGGCGTTTGCCCTGTCGAGATACCATTCGCCCGGCAAGTCGATTTCCTCCAAAAGATTGAAAGCGTAATAAGGCATATTCTCACGATGTCCGTAAGGATTATTCGTTGCAAGAACAACCTGTTTTGTTTCCGTATCAATTTTATCAATACGGCAACTTGTGATTCCCCAAAGATGCCCCCAATAACCGAACACCATAGCATCATCGGCTTCCGTCCAACGTTCATGACGAGAATCGGAATATTCGAAAATCCCCGGCGTTCCTGATTCCGGCGTATTGAAAAAACCGCGATGAATCTTGCCGGTTCGGACAAACGCATTTTCGGACGCTTTTAACGGGTCAACCGCATCCGGTTGGGCGGCATTGGGCCACCGTGCGATTTGTTGCGGGTTGTTGTCGATATACAATTCAACAGCCGGAGCGGCGTTCAAACCATTTTTACCGTAACCGCGCGGAGCAACCGGCGGAAATTTCTGAATTTCAGTAACATCAGCAGTCAAAACGAATCCCCGCGATTCTTCCGGTAATCGTTTCAAAATTGACGGATCATCGGCTTTCCTGAATCCTTTAACTGTAACACCGCCGGAAAAAACCGGTTTTTCATTAGGAAAAGCACGGTAAACAATCGGAGCGTCCGCCGTACCGGAATCCTGTGCTTCCAGAACGAATGTTTCCGTAACAGGATAAACGCCGCCGCGAATAATGATTTCAACACCGCCTTTGGGCAACCCGATTTCGGTTTTCAATTTCCGTACAGCGTTGCGAGCTTGAACGAGTGTTGAAAACGGTTCAGATTCTGTACCGGAATACTCCTGCTCATCATCAGGTTTATCGTCCGGCGCAACGAAAAATTTCTTCGCCGGTGAAAACGCGGCAGGAAACGGTGATAACGGTTGCGGAACAAACCGGTTTTTTGAAACTTCTGCGTCCTGCTCTTTGCGGTAATTTCGATACAATAGACTCAATTCGCTTGAAACATTGAATTCATTTAACGTTTCACGAACAATTTCCGTTTCACGAAACCGTAAAATATCCCAAAGGTGTTTGGTTTCAGCGGTTCTCTCTCCGGTAAATAATGTTTCAGCAAACAAGGCTTCGGCAAAACATTTTTCAACTGTAAAACGTTGCTTTGCGTCTAGTGTAATTGTTTTGTCGTCAAGAATCCGCCGATAAACGTTACTGGAAGCAACAGCCAACGGCGCATTCCATTCCGTCGGAATGAATTGACGTAACAACGAATCCGTCCATTCTTTTGGAAATTCGGGATCGTTAAGTAATGTATTAGCAAGACGTTGTGCAAGCGGAAGATTTCCGGCGAGTGCGGCAAGTTTTGTCTGAAAATTTCGGAACGAAAACCGATAAGCCGGTAACATTTCGGATTGGAGCAATTCCTCGATTTTTTGTGACGCAACAATAAATTCTTTTTGCAACACGGAATCAATTGTGTTGCGATAAAAGGCGGAAAGATTTTCCGGTAATTTCGGCTGAAGCAATGCGTGTTGCAATATTTCTTCCGGCGTGAGAGCCGATTTGTAAACGGCGGTTTCGGCAATATCCATTTTAACCGAACCGACTCCGGCGTTATTGAATCCGATACGGAATCCCCAACTCGGTTCGGTCAAACCGCCAGTGTAATCAGTAATTGCGTACAATAAACCGTCAAGATAAATCCGCATGGTTTTTCCGTCCCAAGTTGCGGTGATATGTTGCCAAACACCGTCTGAAACCGGTTGATTTCCGACCAGATTATGTGATTTGGATTGATCCGGTCTGCCAATACTGAAAACTAATTTTTGAGACGGATAATCGGTTGTCAGCCGAAAACCGGAATCCCAACCGTTTCCGTAACCGAACAATGTTCCGTTCGCGGAATTATTGTTATCGCGTTCCGTCCCTTGACCAAGTTTCCGAACCCGCATTTCAACACTGAACGCGTTGTCAATATTAAGTTTCGCCGATTCAAAATATCCGGCGTCGATTTGAACCGCCGGAGAACCGGCAAACTGTCCTTCTGTAATTTCGAATGGTTTATTTGTTTTGTACGAAAAATCAGATGTTTTGGAATCTTGATTCGGCGCAAGATTTCGAACGATTTTCGTTTCCGCAACGGAATTATCGATGACGTAATATCGAATCAGATCAGGATGTCCGATCACCGTTTGCCGATGCTTTTCCCAATCCTGACTCTGCGCCAACGTAAAAACACCAAGAAAAAATGTACTTAAAAAAATCACGACAAAAGAAAATGTTTTCATCATTGTAATCCTTGTAAAATAAAATGAATTGTAACGGTCTATTTATTTGTATCAATCACAGAACTATTAACTATACAAAATATTCTTTCGCCCCGCAAGTGGTAAGGCATAACAATTCGTCGTAACACCTCAGATTATTACGCCGTTTTTTCAGGACAAATATTTTACGTAATACGTAGTACATCGTACATCGTCGATAGGGACATGAATAGGAACAAATAAAATTAGACCGTTGCCTTTTGAGTTTTAACCATAAATATAAGGATAAATCGGTTATCTATGAAGATTCCACTGAATAATTACAACAATTTTTTATGGTGATTCGACTTGGAGTGTAACATTCAAAGGAACATTCGGAAGAACTTCAATTTCCAACGGAGTTGTTTCCGCAAGATGATACTTTTTATGAACAACAATAGTAGGAGGTTGTCGGTATTTCGCCGATTTAACGGGATCCATTAGCTCCTCTTGTGAAATTCCTTCCGGTGTAGGAGTTGGAATTTCTTTTTCGACGGTAACATTATATTTTCCTGCCGGAACTCCCTTGTAAAGACCGTTAGTGAATACATCGAAAGAACCGTTTACATCGGTAGAACCGCCGGAATGATATTGAGTCGGTTCAATTGGTTTCAAAGCCACAATCGCTTCCGGCAAAGGTTGACCCGCCAACGTGATTGTGATACGACACGGCTCCAGTTTCGGCATATCCGCAGGAGGTTGCAGTGCTTTCTTGCAACCAGTAAGAAAATTTAACGCCAAAAAAAGAACACAAAGGAAAAAATAAATTTTCGATAACATAAATTTGACTCCTATTTATTTTGAATATGATACAATTTTACGAAAATCCATCGACCCAAAATTCGAGTCGATGAACTTAAATTATTTTCACAGAAATTAAAACTAGTTTTAGTATTTTTTAATACCGGAAAATTTACTTGACACTAACAGGAACTCCGTCATTTCGAACACCAAGATTTCCCCAAATTCCAAAATTACTTGGTCCTTCCTTGATATTTCCAGCGTTGCTTGTCGTCGTTGCATTAATTGTTTCTGAAACAAAAACAATCGCACCATCTGCCATTCCGACATTGACACCGCCTGAATGAAAACTATTGGGTGTAAAAATCCCGCCGTCGTTATCGTTACTTGCTTCATTTCCGGTAGTGCAGGAAGGTGAATTGGGCGGAAGAACGGTTGTAAAACCAACACAAGTGATTCGTCCGTCAATAAAAGTTCTTCCACGATAAAGACCTGCAGATGTTCCTGTCATCATGCCCGAATCACTAGAATCTTTAGCATTTCGACAATTTGAAACATCTGTAACAATTGCCGTTGTCAATTCAATGACTCCTCCACGAATTGCTTTCGAATTTGCTACAGGAGTTGTTACCATTTCAGAAATTGCAAAGGTATTACTCAAACCATCTGTAATTCCGGAAAACGGAAGATAATTTCTAACCTCACAGTAACCGAAAAGACCACGAAGTGCATTAGCCGGAGTGTATCGACTCGCATTAACAAAATCCCCGTGGTTGGTTACCATATTACATCTTGCATGGTTACCAGAAAGTCCGGGATTTTTCGAACTAGTATCTGATGGACAAAGGTACGGTGTAATTGGTCCCGCTAAAAAGGGATAAGTCGTTATTGACGAACCCGGTGCCGGACCAACACCTCCAGACCCTCCCGCATCAATCCACGCTTGACGCAGAGGAGCGTAACGATTTGATTCTTCAATGAAAGGTAACACCGCGACATGTGTTCCCCAGACTCCCCACCAACCGAAATTCATGGACCCCCCCGGAAGAGATTCATAAACATCATGGTAATTGTGTAATGCCAATACACATTGCTTCATGTGGTTGGTACACTGCATTCGTCTTGCCGCCTCACGCCCTTCTCGCTTGCCGATAATTTGTTAAGATTCGTGGTGTGAGAAAAATGCTGCTAAGTGAAAACCTTAGTAAATTTATTGAACGATAAATT
>JAISBG010000573.1 GCA_031266315.1 Planctomycetaceae bacterium
GACAAGATATCCTGATTCTACCGGATTAGGTGTTTCCCACTGGAATCGTCAAATAATAGGTAATCATCAGGTGGGCGACCTTTCGCTGAAAGGTCGCGTCGGCGATAGCCGACTTGCCCTTGTTGACGGGTGGTAACTTGATTCCAAAACGGAAGGTAACTCAATTGGCTATTGTTAATCTAATTCACTGTCGGCGAGTACACCGACGCGACCTTTTAGCAAATAGCAAAAGGTCGCCTACCTACCTTTATGATTACCAATTTGACGACTCCAGTGGGAAACACCTATAATCCGGTAGAATCAGGAATATTTCGTGTGCTTTCGTGTGTTTTTTACTTCGCGGGACACGTGTCTTTTACTTCGGGACACGTGTCTTTTGCTTCGGAACACGTGTCTTTTACTTCGGGACACGTGTCTTTTACTTCAGGACACGTGTCTTTTGCTTAAAAACAACCGTCTTTGATGCGTTTTCGGATATTTTGAGTCGTTGTTAACCGGTTTGGGGCAGAAAAAGGAACGGGTTTCAGGGAAAGTTGGGCGGTTATAAGGTGGGTGACCGTTCGCTGAACGGTCATGTCGGCGATAGCCGACAGTGAATTAGAGGAACGACGGCAAACTGAATTGCCTTCCATTTTGGAGTCAATAATAAACCAACCGGCGCAACCCTTCAGCGAAGGGATCGCCCACCTCTTTCTATGATTTTTCGTGTGTTTCGCGTTTAATAACGAATTTTTCAATGTTTGGAGACCTACAGGTAGATTCAGAAAATCTCTGTGAACCGCTTTTGTTAAGAACGCTTACTTATTTTTCTCTTTTCGTAGCTGTTCTTCGACGATATCAGCGGCGTAGGGTAATGCTTCGACGATGGTATGATGAATATGTTCCGGCGGGATTCGTTCTAAAAGTCCGTATTTTCGCATAACGTTCAACGGTTGCGGACGGACTCCGGTGAATAATACGGTTGTTTTATCTTTTTCTGCACGGCGGAGCAGTTCTTCCAACGCATTGATACCGGTTGCGTCCATCATGGGAACATTGCGCATCCGAAGAATAATCACCCGACAGGCTTCTCCGGCGGTTGCCGACTGGAATTTTCCAGCTGCACCGAAAAAGAACGGACCATTAATCTCGTACACATGAACACCATCCGGCACATCAAACAACCGAAGTGCCATCGGGTCTTCATGCGGGTCGTCATCGCTCAACGTGTAAAGACGTTGATCAACCAATCCGGTTCCGAAATGATGTTCCATTCGCCGCATAAACAGAAAAGACGCCAAAATTAAACCAACCGGAATTGCAATCGTCAAATCAAGAAATACCGTCAGAAAAAACGTAATCAACATCACCGCCGTATCACTTTTCGGAGCACGCAGAATCATTTTGGAGAAAAGCCGATATTCACTCATATTGAGCGAAACCGTTACCAAAATTCCTCCCAACGCCGCCAACGGAATCATTGCCGCGTATTTTCCGAAACAAAGTACAATCGCAAGAAGCGTAATGGCGTGAATTACTCCGGCAACCGGTGTTCTCCCGCCGTTGCGAATATTTGTTGCGGTTCTTGCAATGGCTCCGGTTGCCGGAATACCGCCGTAAAACGGCGTAACAACATTCGCAATTCCCTGAGCGACAAGTTCTGTGTTGGAACGGTGTTTCAAGCCGGTCATTCCGTCCGCAACCACCGCCGAAAGAAGTGATTCAATCGCTCCAAGCATTGCAATTGTAACCGCCGCACTGAAAATGTTCGAAATATTCGGCATCACCGACCGCCAATCTGTTACCGGAACTGCAAACGACGGTAAACCAAGTTCCAACGGTGTCGGTGCTTTGCCAATCGTCTGACCAATCGTGTCAACCGGAAGTTGAAAACAGTAAACCAATAATGTGCATAATATAACGGCAATCAACGAACCCGGAACTCGATTGGTAAAACGCGGTGTCAGCAAAATCACGACAATCGAAAACAACGATAAAGCACACGCCCAATAATTGGTTGTGTGATAATGTTTGCAGAAAAAAAGTATTTTTTCAATAAATTCCGCCGGAATTTTTTCATCGCCAAGTGAAAAGCCGAGAAGTTGCGGAATCTGTGAAGCGGCAATGAGGACGGCAATTCCTGAGGTGAAGCCGAGAGTTACGGGATACGGAATATACTTGATGAGTGTTCCAAGTCCGCAAAGTCCCATGACAATCAGAATTACTCCCGCAAGAATTGTTGCCAGCATCAATCCCTGAATTCCTTGCGATTGAACGACGCCATAGACAATCACAATAAACGCACCAGTGGGACCGCCAATCTGAACACGGGAACCGCTGAAAACCGAAACAATAAAACCGGCAACAATCGCCGTGTAAAGCCCCTGCTCCGCCGTAACCCCCGAAGCCATACCAAACGCAATCGCCAACGGCAATGCAACAATTCCAACAATAATTCCGGCAATCAAATCGCCCAGAAATTGTCTTGGAGTGTAACCTTCTTTGAAAATGGAAAAAAGTTGCGGCTGAAAATTCTGAAAAAGTGAACGGAATAACATCGGACAATAAAATATAAACACTGCCATTGATGTTTGGCAGAATCGGTCAAGAACAAAAAATTGATTCCAAGACGTGTTATCAAAACCCGCGTTATTCTAATTCGTTTTGCCAAAAGACCAAGGGGAGCCGTCATCTGTGTTCCCCCAACGGATCATTTCACCGCTACATTACACCATGTCAACGAAAAAGTATTTTTCCTAGTGTTTACGAATTGATGTGGTAATAAGTAGAAAGGATAAACGCACCTTTCGCTGAAGGGATTGCCTACCAGTAGGATTGCAACTTTTTCCTTCGCCCCTTTTAGGGGCATTGCATAACAACCCACCGCAACGCGGTGGGTTAAAGCCCACCCTTAAATTTCGCCCTGAAAGGGCAATGCCAATTCGTTTTGCGTTGCCCTTTTCAGGGCGATTTGTTGGGAAGGGACTGTTACCCACCGCGTTGCGGTGGGTTGTTACGCATTGCCCTTGCAGGGCGGAGGAAAACTGGCAATCCTACTGGATTGCCTACCTTGTGTTTATTGAAGTGAACGATTATATTTTAGTTTTAGGGAATTTTTAAAAAACTTCAACAAATAAATTTTTGAAGTCACTTTTACTGATTGTTTCGTAACTGTTTATTTTGTAATCATTTTCGCAACATGATATTTAGATATTTTATTTCATGATTTTAAACATACTCAAAAATCGTTTCACTTCAGCACTCACAGGATTTATTGATGAATTTATTGATGATCCTGAATCCTATTCCGATTTGATTCGTCCTTCACAGGATGCGAAGTTCGGGGATTTTCAGGCAAATCTCGCAATGCCGTTGGCGAAAAAATTATCGAAACCGCCGCATAGTGTTGCCAAAGAAATTGTTGCACGATTGAAAATCGACGATTTATGTCAACCGCCTGAAATCGCCGGACCGGGATTTATCAATCTCCGGTTACGAGATGAATTTTTAGTTGATCTGTTACGTAAAGCAATTGATGATGAAAACCGGCTTGGTGTTGCGCTTATTGAACCGTCAAAACAAAAAACCTACATCGTCGATTATTCCGGTCCGAATGTTGCCAAACCAATGCATGTCGGTCATGTCCGCAGTACGGTTATCGGTAACGCAATTACGCAAATGCTTCGGTTTCTGGGACATCGCGTTATTACCGACAATCATCTCGGCGACTGGGGAACACAGTTCGGAATGATTATTTATGGCTACAGAAATTTTCTGAATCGGGAATCTTATCAAAAAAATCCGGTCGAAGAACTCAGTCGGGTTTACCGTGTTGTCCGCCAAAAAACAGAGGAACCGGATAAAGAAATTGCGGCGGTGGTACTGGCGGAAACAGCAAAATTGCAC
>JAISBG010000758.1 GCA_031266315.1 Planctomycetaceae bacterium
ATCCGTTTAGTTTGTTAAACACTTTTGGTGCGGGTAATTTTCGTAATTATTGGTACGCAACCGGTACACCGACTTTTCTTGTAAAAATGCTCAAAGAAGGCAATTTTGAGATTCCTGATTTAGAAAATAATGTCCATATTTCTGTTATCGATATTACGGATTACAAAATCGGTTTGAATGATCCGATACCAATTCTTTACCAAAGCGGTTATCTGACGATTAAGGATTATGATGCGGAATTTGACGAATTTATATTAGGGTTTCCTAATGAAGAAGTGAAATTCAGTTTCCTAAAAGAATTGTTACCGGCTTATGTTCCCCAATACGCGACTAGCCAATATTTTTCGGCAGTATCTTTTATCAAAACACTTCGCGCGGGAGACATCAACGGTTTTATGGACAATTTACGTGCGTTTTACAGTAGTATTCCTTACGATTTGATGAAAAAGGAAAGCAAAGAGGAACGTTATTATCAGTTCATTTTTTATCTTCTCGTAACACTCATGGGGCAATTTATACAAACGGAAGTAAGAACCGCATCTGGTCGTGTTGATGCGGTAATCAAAACGGCGGACACGATTTTTGTTTTTGAATTTAAAATGGCAAATCACGGCACAGCGGAAGACGCCCTTGTTCAAATTGATTCCAAAGATTATTTGATTCCTTATACTGTTGACGGACGAAAAGTTGTCAAAGTCGGTGCGGAATTCAGCGACAAAGAACGCGGACTGAGTCGTTGGAAAATTGAATAATAAGTTTGCAGGAAATTGCCAATAGGTGTAGGGATTTTGAAAAACTCCGAATCTTTATTTTTAATCCGTTTTTTGAGTTGATCTATTTTTGCAGTAATAATTGATTATTTTTCGGAGACGTCCCAAAGCCGGATTTCATTGCCGCCGGAACTGAGGAGTTGTGTTCCGTCGGGGCTGATTGCCAGACAGGTGATTGCACCGGGCTGACCGGTTAGTGTTTCGAGTTTTTCGCCGGTTTCAATATTCCAGATAATAATTGTCCGGTCTCCTCCTCCGGTAATCAGACGTTTGCCGTCCGAAGGAAAAGCAACTCCGAAAACACCTTTTTCATGTCCTTTGAATGTTTTGAGGGGTTTTCCTGTGGCGATATTCCAAAGAATTGCTGTTCCGTCGTAAGAGCCGGTTGCTGCTTTGGTTCCATCTGTGTTGAATGAAATGCAGCGAACCGTACTTTGATGTCCTTTGAGAACTTTGATTGGTTTTTTGGTTTGCGTACTCCAGATTGCCGCCGTTTTGTCGTTTGCTGCAGAAGCGAGTTTGGTGTTATCGGGACTGAAATCAATATCCATAATCGTATCAGAATGTCCGGTTAGTTTCCCGACGGGGTCTTTTCCTGTGCCGTTCCAGAGATAAATATTGTTATCTTTTCCGCCGGATGCCCAACCGGTTCCTTTTTTGGCAAACGCAACACACATTAAGGGAGCGGAATGAGCGTTGAGCATTTTGGGTTCTCCTTTGGCGGCGGCATTCCAAAGAAAAGCGGAGAGACTTTCCGCAGCGATTGCAACAGTTCGGTTATCGGCAGCCACCGCAACCGAAAAAACATCGTTTCCAATTCCCAAACTTGTTGACTTAACATCTTCTCCGTTGAATTGCCAGAGAATGACCTTGTTATCGAACGACGAAGAGGCGAATGTTTTACCGTCGGAGCCGAACGCCGCAGAGGTTACTTTGTCCGTGTGTCCCGAAAATGTTTGAATCAATCGTTCACTTGTTTCACTGTCATCACCCCGCAATCCGTCGGATTGACAGCAGTAAGGGAAAAGTAAGAACGAAAAAAATAGTACCAACTTTGTACTCAGAGAATTTTTGAGAGAGATTTTAAGGGGGAGCATCTTTTTTTTCTCCTTTTTTTTCTAAAATTCAGATTTTTTAATTTTTATTTGAGTGAAACTCTTTCACTTTGATTCAAATTATGATAACCTATTTTTTCGTAAAAAAAAGAACGGCGGATTTTTACCGTCGTAAATTTTTGTTGTATCTAAAATCACCTTAAAAATGAAAGAGGTCTTTGTGATGAAAAACAGTTTATTTTTTAGTCTTTTGTTGGCGTTACTTTTGTTGTCCGGTTGTAGTGATAAAGTTGGTCTGGGCGGAAAAGTAACATTCTCAGATGACGGCAGTCCGCTTGGTACCGGAACTGTTTGTTTTGAGACGGACACCTATTTGGCACGCGGTACTTTGAAAGCGGACGGCAGTTATGTTGTTGGTTCGCTTTCGGAAAAGGACGGACTTCCCGCCGGAAACTATCGTATTTATGTTTCCGGTGCTGAAAAGGAAATCGGTCAGGACAAAGACGGTATGTCTATCATGGAACCGTTGATTGACCCCAAATTCAGCAGTGGTTCAACTTCCGGTTTATCTCTTGATGTAACCGCTTCGACAAAATCATTCGATTTTAAAGTTGATCGTTATGTTCCGAAAAAATGAAAACAATTCGGTATAGGCAATCTTTTTTGTAACTATCCATATCTATCTCTAAGAGGCAGGCGGCTTTTCTCCGAAAAGTTATCTGCCTCTTAATTATTTACGTAAATAATTGGTAATATTTCATCAGTAATCATAAGGCGGGCAACCTTTCACTTTAGGTGATCAACTTTCACTTTAGATGGGCAACCTTCATTTTAGGTGGGTGACCTTCATTTTAGGTGGGCGACCTTCATTTTAGGGGGGCGACCTTTCGCTGAAAGGTCGCGTCGGCGATAGCCGACTGTGAACCAGATTAACTCCAGCAAAATGAGGGCTCAACCGGCGCAACCGCCCAGCGGGCGGATTGCCCACCCATTTTCTTGAAATTTCACAACCTTCCATTTAGGTGGGCGACCTTTCGCTGAAAGGTCGCGTCGGCGATAGCCGACTGTGAACCAGATTAACTCCGGCAAAATGAGGACTCAACCGGCGCAACCGTTCAGCGGACGGATTGCCCACCTATTTTTGCCGACAGTGAATCAGATTAACTCCGGCAAAAGGAGGACTCAACCGGCGCAACCGCCCAGCGGGCGGATTGCCCACCCATTTTCTTGAAATTTCACAACCTTCCATTTAGGTGGGTGACCTTTCGCTGAAAGGTCGCGTCGGCGATAGCCGACAGTGAACCAGATTAACTCTGGCAAAATGAGGACTCAACCGGCGCAACCGTCCAGCGGACGGATTGCCCACCCATTTTCGCTGACAGCGGACCTTTTTGATAAATTGCCCGCCTCTTTTTGCGAAATTTTGTGTGTTTCGCATTTTTTCTATCCCTTTTTCGGGCATTGCTGTTGCAGTACAAAATTTATTTGATAAATTATGTATCGGACGTAGAGACGCAATACCTTACGTCTCTACAGAACACGCCGGACGGGTTCCCGCCCAAGACTGGCGGATGTCCGCACCCACCCATTTCCACCGACTGTGAACCAAATGAAAAAGCGTATATTGCTTGTTGTTGAGACGTCGCGTGGTCATGGGCGTCGGATTCTTGAAGGGATTGCGGCGTTTGTTCGAGAGCGGACGGATTGGCAGATTTTTTTTGAAGATCGCAGCGTTCTCCAAAAACCTTCAAGATGGTTTTCAACATGGCATGGTGATGGTATTATTACACGGTCTGCCGACCGGAAAACAGGTTCGATTCTTCGTGAAAAGAACATTCCCTTAGTGGAAATTCTTTCAGATTCCGGTTTTGAATGTGATGTTTTTGAGAACCACGATTATCTTGCGGAGTTGGCGGTGAATCATTTTTGGGATCGCGGTTTCCGTAATTTTGCGTTTTTTCGTGCCGATAAAACCGGTTGGTCGAAACGGCGCGGCAATGCTTTTGCCGCTCAATTGTTACGAAAGGGCGATGTAACCTGTTCTTTTTGTCCGTTGCCAAGTCAAAAGATCAAGAATCATTTTCTTGACGGTTTGATTTGTTCGACGGATACCTTTTTAGGCGAATGGCTTCTTTCTCTTCCGAAACCGGTTGCGATTTTAGCGGCGATTGATATTCATGCTTTTTATATTTTGGAGGCGTGCCAGAATGTGGGTATTGCGGTTCCTGAAGAGGCGGCGATTTTGGGTTGCGGCAATGATGATCTTGTTTGTTCGCTACTTTCGCCGCAACTTTCGAGTATTGACCTGAACAGCCGAATGTTCGGTTATACGGCGGCGCAACTTTTAGAAAAGAAAATGAATCACCCTCAAAAGTTATTTTCTCCGGTTATCATCAATCCGTCGCATGTTGTTGTCCGGCGGTCAACAGATATTATTGCGATTAACGATCCTGAAGTTGCTCAAGCACTTCGGTTTATTCGGAATCATTTTATGGAACCGATTGGAATTACCGAGATTGCGGAATCTGTTACGCTGACGCTTCGAACACTTCAACGTCGTTTCCATGACTGGTTGGGGCGATCGCCGGAAGCGGAGTTGACCCGTGTACGGTTGGAACACGCCGAACTCTTGTTACGTGATACGAATCTTCCGGTTACCGCTATTGGTCACCGGATTGGTTTTTCACCGCCGCAATATTTTATGCGCGTTTTTCGCCGTGAACTGGGCATGACCCCGCAACAATATCGTCAGAAAAATCAAGTTATGGTGTTGACGACTCCGTATGATCAGATGTTCGCGAAAAACAATCCGGCTGATTAGCGGGAATCTTTCCTAATTCATTTTTTATTTTCAACAAACTAGTCCTTAAACAAGCGAAGAAATGTTTCAAATATTCATTTCATGCTTGACTTTCAATGTTTTTTCTTTTTGGAAATAACATTAGAATCTAATTTCAGATCAATAACATTTTTTCCTTTGGTAACTGTTGTCATCAAAGGAGATGTTTCGACATCGGTATAGGCAAGAGGAATTATTTCTTTACTTTCAAATTTGATAACAGCATCTTGTTTCGGATCGAAATACGGTTTTTCAATTTCTTTTGTAACATATTTTGATACGGTAATATTGTAATCGCCTAAAACCGTTCCTTTTTCCGGTTCACCTTTCATCGATGATAAGCGGTAAACACCATTCGTATCTGTTCGTCCCATTGCCGATATACCGATACCAAGTTGAACCGGATAAAAAGTAACTTCGGCATCAGAAACAGGAACACCATCAAGTGTAACAGTTCCTTCAACCATTTCGGTTGAAACATAAATTGATTGTTTGCAACCCAAAAAAGCAAGAACGTAAAGAAAACACAAAAATATTGGTAAACAATAATGTCTCATAATAATAATAATGTTGAAAGGAAACCAAGTGTAACATTGGAGTTACACTTGATCTCGTATTAGACCATAACTTAAATATAAAATGTTTTAAAGAGTAGAGTTTTCACCGGCACCGACAGAACCCATTGCTCCCCAAATGCCATAGATAGAGAAACCTCTGTACTGATAACTATCCTGACCGCCTGTCAATCCAGCATCTTTAGCACTAACACCGGTAGTTCCCCAATCAATTGTTTCAGAAACAAACCGGCAGGAACCATCAACAAGGGTAACATTGGCACCGCCGGGGTGATAACTTCCGGCTGAAATCAATGAATAAGTACGAATATCAGCACCATTAGCGGCACATCTTGGTGAATTAGGCGGCAAAATTGAAAAACATTGCGAAAAAAGTGAACGCCCATCATGCCAACGTAATCCCGGCAAGGAATTAGGTTCTTCGGGAGGTGTTCCGCCGCCGACATATTCATTGGGTGCTAAGTTGATTGTTGCTACATTAAGTGCTGAACCTTTTTTAAGATTGTAACAAGCGTTCGGATTTATGTTGTAATTTCGGGTAAACTGACTACTGGCTCCGGAAAGAACAAAACCGGAACGAACTTGATCGGAATTACCAATACCACAGGAAACTTCCATTAACAATAAAGTATTACTCGTTCCATCAATGATCACTGAAAGAGGGGCACCATCTCTGGTAAAAGGTCCACGAGCAGCAAATGCTCCTTGAGTTGAGTTTGATGGAAAATCGAATTGAAGATATAAATCACCCCGATTCGCATAATAATTTGAACTTCCGATAAGATTGTTATTTGTATTACCAACAGGATCGGAAGGACAAATCAGAGTTGCTATTTTGACACACCAAGGATTTACTGCTGTTCCATCATATTCACGGTAAACGTCAACACCGTTATGAATTGAAGCCAAGTAAGAAATGGCATCAAAAACTGCCGCTTGTTCCATAAACGGCATAAGTGGAACACGAAATCCTGTTCGCCAATAAACAGTGAGATTAGGGTAATCTGATACGTTACAGTTAGGAAATTTCTGGTAACAAACAGGTGGGAGAAAATCATAAGTGTCGTGATGGTTATGACAGGCAATACCCATTTGTTTCATGTGGTTGACGCATGTCATCCGCCTTGCCGCCTCACGCGCCGCCTGAACCGCTGGCAACAGAATAGCGATTAACACGCCGATAATCGCAATCACCACAAGAAGTTCGACCAACGTAAAGCCGAACGGTGAAGAACGAAGGAGTTGTAAGAATTTTGCGGAAAAGTATTGAGAAAGGCAACACTCTCCGTTCTCATTTCTTAACTCTCTCCCACATACTGCCCCCCCCCCCCTGACTTGCCCAGTTTAACAGTTGACATTCCACCGAATTTTTTACCAAATGGTTCTGTGAATTTTTCGAAGCGTTTTCAATAAAGTTTTTCATTGCTAAGTTCCTTATTTACAAGGTTTTTGAAATTCCTGCGTTCCATCTGCCGCAACACAACACGGCAAAAAATACAACGCGATTGAATAAGAGTCAAATTTTATGAAAAACAAAGCCAGAAATCAAGAGGAATCTTTCTTTTTGAGAAAATTTTCTGATTCAATTGGATTAGATGTTCAAGTATTGACGAGTTCGTTTTAAATACGAAACGCAAAAAAATTCGCGAAGCGAGGTAGGCGATCCGCCCGCTGGGCGGTCGCGCCCGGTGAGTCGTTACATATTCTAATCGGTTTGTCCTTCATAAATATTGGGCTATTAAATTAACACGTGAAAGGAAGGCAAACCTTTCTGGAATCAATTAAGACTCAACCGACGCGACCGCCCAGCGGGCGGATCACCTACCTCTAAAAAGTATTTTTAGAGATGCCCTAGTTTGATATTTCGGTATTTCCGAATGCGCTTCGGAGTTCCTGACGCTCGTATTCCAAAAGACCGTCGATTACCGGTGCAAGATTGCCGGCGAGAATAGTGTCGAGTTTGTACAAGGTCAAACCAATCCGGTGATCCGTAACACGGTTTTCGGGAAAATTATAAGTTCGGATTCGTTCACTACGGTCACCGCTGCCGATTTTACTTTGACGTTCTTCGGCGCGTTTCTTTTGTTCTTCATCGCGTTTCGCTTCGTAGAGTCGGGATTTGAGAACCCGTAACGCTTTGGCAAGATTTTTATGTTGACTTCGTTCGTCCTGACAGGCGACCACAATTCCTGTTGCGAAATGGGTCAACCGGACGGCAGACGAGGTTTTGTTGACATGTTGACCGCCGGGACCGCTGGAACAATACAAATCTTTACGATAATCTTCCGGTTTGAGATCAATTTCAACATCTTCCGGTTCCGCCATAACCGCGACAGTGGCTGCGGACGTATGAATCCGCCCTTTGGCTTCGGTTTCGGGAACACGCTGAACACGATGTCCGCCGCTTTCAAACTGCAAATGCCGGAAACACCCTTCACCGTCCACACCGAGAACCATTTCCTTAAAACCGCCGAGTTCGGTGGGATTGTACGATAATATTTCAACTTTCCAGTTTCTATCTTCACAATAATGTTTATACATTTCGTACAAATCGCGGGCGAACAAGGCGGCTTCATCACCGCCGGTTCCGGCGCGGATTTCAAGAACGAGATTGGCACGATTGGCATCTGCGCCGCCGATGGTCATATCAAGGAGTTCGTTCCAAAGGATTTCGCGTTCTGCTTTGAGTTCGGGAATTTCCATTTCGGCAAGTTCCCGCATTTCCGCATCCGGCGAATGAAGCATGTCGTTCGCTTCTTCGATTTGGAGATTGAGTTGTTTGAACCGCCGATATTTTGTTGCCATTTTGGCAATTGTTCCGTGTTCTCGGGCAATCAGTTGAAGTTTGTGCGAATCCGCCAAAACTTCCGGTGATGCCATTTGGCGTTCAAGCTCCTCAAACTGCGATAACGTCTCGTCAAGTAATTTACGCATAATCTGTATCTGTTCTTGTATTTATTTCGTTAATACGTTAGATGTTTATAAAGTGTGATAAATGTTTGTCCGGCGGTTATCTGAATAATACTGAATAATTACGGTGTACTGTTATTTTCTAAAATAGATTTTTGAAATGGTTTTGGAAAATGGAAACTCACCAAAAAACAGGAATCATAAGTTTAATTGAACCGCCTCGTTTGTCAAGGTTTCGGCAGTCTAACCCGCCATGTTGCGGCGGATAAAACCATAAACACTATCAGAAGACCTGTAAATTCCCGAAACAATCAATAAAAACAGGAACTCAATTCAAAAATTGAGTTCCTGCGGGAGGGATACGCAGAGGAGAGTAACTGCGTATCAAAATGGAACGGGGGGAATTGTGGGGGGGACAGGTGAACAGAGAGGA
>JAISBG010000263.1 GCA_031266315.1 Planctomycetaceae bacterium
CGGCCCCCCCCCCCAACTGGCTTCACCTTAGTTGAGCTTCTTGTGGTAATTGCAATCATTGGCGTATTGATTGCTCTTCTTTTACCAGCCGTCCAAGCCGCACGCGAAGCTGCACGAAGAATGAAGTGCAGCAACAATCAAAAACAACTTGTTCTCGGGTTGCACAACTACCACGATGTCCACCAGAACTTTCCACCCGATAACATGGGTCAAAGTTTTCGAGTGCCTTTGCTTGATTTCATTGAGCAAAGCGGCGTAAGATCACAAATTACTACCGACCATGGAGTGGGGGAAGCAGAGCAATACTTCACTGTCCCTGTCTATCTTTGTCCAAGTAATTCTCAGACGAAAGCAACGATTGGAAACCCAACGTTCAGTGTTGGGAGAGCCATATCGCACTATTTTGGAATAGCCGGAGCAACTGGTGGACAAGAATCAGAGACTGATACCAATCTTTTTTCGTACGAGTACAAGAAAATGAAGAATGGTAAAGGACTTGCCGCGGATAACGGCGTCATGCGCCGATTCCGGGGAGTTACACTTGCAGAAGTCATTGATGGAACGTCCAATACATTTGCAGTTAGCGAAATTTCTTGGGATAATTATAAGGGATTTCATCCTTGGTATATGGGGAGTGATGGCAATGGAGCAATGCTTTACTCCACAAAATCTGTAAGTAGAAAATGGAAATTCAATACTTTCAAAACAATAACCGGAGATGGAACGGATACTTCTGATTCCAATAACATTATTAATGACTATTCTCTCAAAAATGATAATTCTGTCACAGCAGCCAATCCAGCAGGGGGCACTGACCCAGAAATCGAAACGCAAGACTTTCCTAAAATAGGCTCTCCCGGTCACTCTTACGGTCCATTTGGAAGTAATCATCCGGGCGGTTTAATAATAGGACTTTGCGACGGGTCGATTCGATTTGTCGGAGACACAATAGCAGACCAATCTCGAGTTGATTATGCGAGTTGCGATGACGGACGCACTGCGTCTTTACCGTAATAAGTATTCGGTTTGGGTAGGCAATCGATTTCTGAACGGTTGCGAGGGAAAGATATAATAAATATTCCGAATGCTCCTGTCAAAAAATTTTAACTGACGTTTTTTGACTTTTTGGAAAAAAAGTATCTTACCCGGAGCAAAACACCAGTGAAAACCGGTGCAGCCGTTCGGAAATCGGTTGCCTACCTGTTTATAGAAAACTAACCAACACCGTAAATTGTAGTCCTACATTGACCAATTGTAGGACTACTTTAACCGATTGTAGAACTACATTCACTGATTGTAGGGCTACATTAACCGATTGTAGAACTACATTCACTGATTGTAGGACTACATTGACCGATTGTAGGGCTACATTAACCAATTGTAGAACTACATTCACTGATTGTAGGGCTACATTGACCGATTGTAGGACTACATTAACCGATTGTAGGGCTACATTTGCCTAATGTTGTTCTACAAATTACACAATTCCAATGTTTTTTTTAAGAAGGAGATTAGATTATATCTAAATCAAATGGTCTTAAACCGCGAAAAGACGGCGAATTTCTTGCTTGGGCAAAAACAGTTTACGATACTTGCTCGGTAAATGCACCGATGTGGGGATTAGACCCCACTCTGTTGCAACAACTCAATACCTCTTTGGGAATTGCCGAAACAACTTATCAGATTAACATCGACAAGGCTGTAAAAAGCAAAACCACCACCTCCGCAAAAAATGCGGCGTTTGTGGTTTTGAAACAGTTTTTGTCCGCGTATGTTAATTTGTTGGAGGGCAATTTGCTCGTTCCTGACGATGCCATTCACAACATGGGACTTCGCCCGCGTCACCCGTCCGCTCACCAACCTCTCCCTATTCCCGACGAGGCACCGGTGTTGGTGGCAATCGTCGGACAACATCACGATGTAACACTTTATGTTTCAACCTTGCAGCACGGACACCCCACCGAATATCTCAAAAACGGGAAATATGCCGGCTTCATCTTGAAATACCTGATCGAAGGCGAAACCCAATGGCAAACCGTCATCTCCACTCAATTGCATTACACATTGATTTTCACCGACGCCGAAGAAGGAAAATATATCCGACTCCAAGCCGCATGGGTCAACCCAAGAATGCAAAACGGTCCCTGGAGCGAAGAAGTCCGCGAACTCATTAACTAAAATGAATAGTGGAGAGTGGAGAATTCACATGCGGAATTATACCAATACCGATACGTATTAAATCCGCTTGCGACACTCTCCACTATCAACTACTGAGAGTTTCTAAAAACCACTCCCTTTTCAATTGTCTATTTGGTATTAGAATATTTTGGAGTGTCGTTGAGTATCCCTTAATTTTATATAACAAAATTATTTGTTTCCTATTTTTGGGAGAAAAGAGATGATTCCTGTTACAACTCTTACGGAACATTTTGAAACGTGGCTTCGGGAATCACGGGAACAGTCGGGGGATTTTATTGTTGCGTTGATTGATAAAATTCTTGCCGGCGCAGCGGTGTTGTCCGCGAGTGATATTCATTTTCAACCGGGGCGCAACGGTATTGAAGTACGGTTTCGTATTGATGGTGTCTTGCATATTCTCGGCTGTTTGCCGTTGGAACATTCCGGTCAGATCGCCGCACGGCTCAAAGTTTTTGCCGGTCTTTTAACTTATAAAGTTGATGTTCCGCAGGAAGGACGTGTTCGGAGCGGACGGATTGAAGGAGTGGCTCAGGAAATGCGAATCAGTTCCGCACCAACACTTTTTGGTGAACGAATTGTTGTTCGTTTTTTTTCACCGGAAAATCAATGTCAATCAATCGAATCACTGGGTTTTGAAAAACCGGTTCAGCAATATCTCCATGAAGCGGTTGCACGGCGAAGCGGAGCGGTTTTAATTGTGGGACCTTCGGGAAGCGGTAAAACGACAACCGCGTATGCGTTGCTTCGCGAATTAGCGTATTGCCGTGAAACAACCCGAAGTATCGTTTCTCTGGAAGACCCCATCGAACACGCGATTGACGGTGTAGCGCAAATTGAAGTTTCATCACGTCCTGATTCCGGCGGCACAGAACACGGTGAAAAATTCCGTACATTAACACTTGACCGGATGTTACAATACATGATGCGGCAAGACCCGGAAGTATTGATGGTTGGCGAAATTCGGGAACGACGAACTGCGGAAGCCGCATTTCAAGCGGCGTTGACCGGACATCTTTTGATCAGCACCTTTCACGGCGGCAGTGCGGTGGAATCCATCGGGCGTTTTCTGGAACTCGGTATTGAACCGTTTGTTCTTCGGAGCAGTATTGCCGTTTTACTTTGCCAGAGATTATTACGGCGGCTTTGTTCTTGTTCGGAAAAAGTGGAACAACAATTGGAAATCCGGCTTCAAGGTAAAAATTTAACGGTTCAACATTATTTTGAACCGCGTGGTTGTCCTTGTTGCGGCGGAACAGGTTATGCGGGACGGATTCCTGTTTCGGAAATTTTGCCGCTTGAAAACGAAGAGATCGCCCGTGCAATTCTTGAACGCCGCGCGACGGGAACTGTTCAATTATTGGCGCAGGAACAAGGAATGACTCCGCTTGTTGACAATGTTGTCCGCCGCATTGAAACCGGTCTGACTTCTCCGCTGGAGGCAAAACGTGTTCTCGGTCATTAGAATGGAATAAGAGATTTTCACAGATTTTTCATCAATAGGCAACCTCTTGTGTACGAAATATTTCACGTATCACCATTCTCGGGCGCTTACAAAAATCGTTACGATTGCAATTTAATTTTATTTCTTTCGGGGCTTTTTTGGAAAAAAAACACCTTAATTCTTCGTAGGAAAAACGCCCTGCATCTTTGTATTTTTCGTTTGGGTCAATTCCGGGAACCAAAAGATAAATGTTTCTAAAAGAAATTGCCAGATATAATTTCATATTTACCTTTTCACCACCGAGTTGAGTGAGTCGAAGGCATTTCCAACCATTTTGAGCAACAAGTTCTAAAATCTCATTGTCCTGCTTTTCCAATTCACGTATGCTAATATAAGTCCGCTCTCTATTATTCATTGAATCTCCTCCTAAGTAATAATCTTTGAGAACTTCTAAAAACTATTTTTTGACAAGATTTACAGAATAAAAATCAAGTAAAACCGCCTGCACTGCCGGTAATAGAAGAACGAAGGAGTTGTAAGAATTTTGCGGAAAAACATTGAGAAAGCCCCAACATTCCATTCTCATTTCTTAACTCTCTACTATATACTGCCCCCCCCCCCCTCGCTTGCCCATTTTAACATTTGGCTTTCCACAGAATTTTTTACCAACTTTTTTACCAAATAGTTCCGTGAATTTTTCGAAGCGTTTTCAACAAAGTTTTTCATTGTCATGTTTCTCATACAAGGTTTCATTAAAATCGTTGCGATTCGCTTGCTGCAAAACAATACGGCAAAGAATTACGTATCGCAATTAAATCAGGTTCAAATTTTATGTAAAACAAAGCCGGATGTCAAGAGAAGTCTTTTTTTTAAGAAAATTTTGTTGTTTTAGAATTTTTTAGAGTCATCACCAGTAGCTCAATCAAGGTAGGCAATCATCAGGTGGGCGACCTTTCGCTGAAAGGTCGCGTCGGCGTACTCGCCGACAGTGAATTAGATTAACTACAGCAAATGGTGTTGCTTTCCGTATGGAGTCAATGCCAACTCAACCGGCGCAACCGCCCAGCGGGCTTTTTGATAAATAGCCCACCTCTTTTCGCGTTTAAAACGAACTTTTCACCTAATCCGGTAGAATTAGGAAATTTGCCGGACTCTGTTTAATGGGGAAAGAATTATTTCGTTATATCTTTTAACTTTGTACTTTGAGTAATATAATCGTTGTTTTGGTTCTCCGTTAATCCCAGTTTTGAGAAAATAAATTCGAGAGAGTAAATTAATATGGCAAAAGTACAAATTGATGTTTATCGTGACTGGCTTGGTATTCAGGAAATGAATCGACCGCTCAATTATTACCAACTTTTTCGGTTGAAGGCATTTGAAGACGATTCGTCGAAAATCCGCGAAAATTACCGGAAAATGAACGCTCATGTTCGAAAATACGCTTCGGGTGATTATGCGGCAGAGACGCAGGTGTTGCTCAATGAATTGGCAAAAGCAATGCTTTGCCTGACCGACACGGCGCGAAAACTCGAATATGATGTTTCGCTTGGTCGAAAAATCGAAACCGCGAAAGTACGGCGTAGTTTGGAAGAAATTCTTATTGCCAATAATATTGTTCCTGTTGAGCGGATGAAACAGGTTAAAGGTTATGCTGACGCGGTAGGAATTGATCTTCAGGAGGCGGTGTTGCAACAAAAAATAGCTGCGCCGGAGGTTGTGATGTTGGCTTATGCCGAATCCATTGGTTTGCCGTTTGTGAGTGTTGAGGATATTGGTGTTGATGAAAGTATTGCTCCGCAAATCAACCCCAATACTGCACGTCAACATTCGTTTGTTCCGCTCATGGTTGATCGCGGTCAATTGTTGTTGGCGTCGCCGAAACCGGTAAATCCTGATGTTGAGGAAGAATTGCGAATGGTTTTTGACATGCCGGTTCGAAGTACAATTTGTGTTCCTGCCGAGATTAACGCCGCAATTGCCCGATATTATCCGCGAGATGCAGTTCAACTTGTTCGAAAGACAGATGGTTCGACGAGCGCGGTCAAAGGAACATCAGCGAAATCGTCGAAAAATTCAAATGTGAACTCAGAACCTGTCGAACCAATGAACGCCGAAGAAAAAAAGAACCGGTTAATGAATTCTATTGTTGTGTTTAATTTTTCGGTAATGCTTGTTTGTTTCGGGCTTTTTTATTTCAAAATTCCTCGCGGATTACACAATCATTGGCTCCAATTTCCGGTTTTAACATTGGTTGGAATTATTGTTGGCGGTATTGCCGCTTTGATCACCTGGAAAAAATTCACCCGATAGTGGAACTTCCATAAACAACCAACTTTATAAAAGATAAGCAAACATAAAGTGGGTAAATGTAAATTAAGGTGAGCCCAAAGAGGTGGGCGACCCTTCGCTGAAGGGTCGCGTCGGCGATAGCCGACTGTGAATCAGATTAACAACGGAAAACTGTATTGCC
>JAISBG010000015.1 GCA_031266315.1 Planctomycetaceae bacterium
CCAAGTAATAAATGATTTAATAATTTGTTGCGTAAAAAAAACGGTAAATGATAACCCGCCGGATTCGAGATTAAACAAATTTCATGGAGCGGTTCTTCGTTCACACCGAAAAAATAGGAAACATCCGTCATCATGTTGCCGCGCCACGGAAACGGTGAATTGGAAAAAAAGAATTGTGGTCGTTGACGATTGCCTTCAGGAACGGTTGGCAAGGATTTTGCCGAAACCTCACTCTGATAACGTTGCATCAATGCCTCAATCGATACCGGAATGTTTTTCGATTCAAGAATTGTCCCAATAAAACCGGAACCCGATTCGTCCGATGCCGGATTGATCGGATCAAGAATAAGTTCGTAACCGCCGGATTGGAGAGTTGCCGGAAATTTGTTTGTTTGTTATTCCACATTGTTGACCGTGGTAAACCATTCATCTTGCCAATACGCAAACCAATGTTTTACTTCTTCCGATCGTGCAGGAGTCGGCGCGGAAACAGAATTTAATATAAGAAGAAGATTGTTCAGACGGATCAAATTGAGTTTGAGTAACGTTTGCATTGCCTTGTTTCCCGATACAGGAATATGACCGGATAAAACGTTGCCGAAATTCTGTCCTTCACGGTTACGATGTACCAAAATATCAAACGGCGAAAAGAAACCGTCAGACGGTGTTTCCAAAGAAACCGTCCAAAGTGTTTGTTGTACGAGAACTCCTTCAAGCACCGGAAAACGCAATGCGATGGTTCGTTTTTCCTGATTCAGTTGCGATAACGTCAACGGTTGCGCTGACGTTTCGCCGGCGGTTAGTTGTCCTCGAAAAATGATTTTAACACGTTGCGGATAATCGCTTGACCAGAGATCAATTTTCCATTGATCCTCCGACAACTTCATTCCTTTCGACGCAATTCCGGCACAGGTTACACGAATTAATTCATAATCCGACGGTATTCGCAGGAGGAAACTGTCTTGTCCCCGACTCTTCAGATCAATTGTCGCACAACCCAATAAAACACCGTTATTCCGAATAAAAATGTCCATGTCGTAAAGACTTGCAATCGACGGTGAATTTTTTCGTGTTATTGTTGCGGTAAAATCTTCGGTTCCGTTTCCGGCAGCCTGAAGAAATAAGCGGGAATTGGTTTCCGATACGGGTTCACGTACAATAATTGTTTGAACCGTACCGCCTTGAGAGGTAATTCCTTCCGGCACCGTGAGAACCGTGCCGGGAACCAATATTTTATTTTCCTCTGGAAGTTTCGCCGTTTTTTCTTCCAATTTTTCTTCCAATTGTTTTCGGGTTGCGTCATCAACTGTTTCAAGACGATTTAAGTTCCATGGAATTATTTCACCGTCCGCATATCGCGGCAAAATAATATAAGTTTTAGTTTCAATTTTTTCCGCCTTATCGAGTTCGGGAATCAACTTCGGAACCGAAACAGAAATTCCTGCCGTATTGAGTGTTGCCTTGATTCGGAAATGCAGTTGACCGGAAAAAGGAGTTTTTTGTAACAATACCAAACGCGCATAACCGTCGTTTTGTTCCAGAGTAAACGGAACCGCTGGCTCCACCGAAATTGCCGAACCGCATTGCTCGTCCCAACGGAACCGGATCGAATCAAGTTCTCCGCCGGAAATGTTCCAGAAAATATCAAACGTAACACTCCAATTATCCGTAACACTTCGTGAAACGGTTGTAATCTGTTCGCCTTGAATGTTCGGTTTATTCGGAATGAGCGAAAATGTTGGAGTTTGGAATGTTCGTGTTGTCGGCGGTGATTCCGGTGTTCGGTTGTTTTCGGGAGCAGACGGCGAATCCTTCCATCTCCATGAACGCAACGGAAGCGAATTTTGGAAAAGATTCGGCGCAACCGGCGCAGTTTCCGACGCTGTCCAATGAGTTTCTTCCGCCTGAATTTCCGCAACAACAGAAGAAGTCCGAAAAACGTTCAGTAATTTTTCCTCCGTCCGAACATCATCAAAAATAATAAAAGGAATCGGTTCGGGATTGCGTTTGTGCGGATTGATTGGTGTTGCGAAATTACCTCGAATTGTTATCGAATAGTTTCCCGAAACCGCTCGTTTGAAAAAGAGAATCCGATGCGTCCGTTTTTCGTTCGCTAAATCAGGCGTTGTTTCCGCAACACGAATCTCCACCGGATTTTGCCGTGCGTCACGAACTTCAATAGATTCAATCCGCAATAATTCGGGAACAGAAAAACGTTGCAAAAAAACTTCCCGGACAGAAGAAAATTCGCCGCGGCAAAACAAACCGGAATCACCGTCATCAAAACGAATTGATTGATTCCATTTCACGGTCGGAGTTTGGTTTTTCGTCCGAATCGTCAACAACCATGAAGGTTCCGTTTTGGTCAAATCATATTCGGCTAACGGTTGTTCTTCGTTGCCGGAGCCGGACAAATTCGTTTCAAAACCGGTTCCCAAACCAACTTTCGGATAATCAAGTTCCATAACCGGATCGGCGGAAACAGCGAGCATTGATCGGGTAATTCGTGATTGTAACGCACGGAATTGAGGCAGCCGGACTTTGCCGATTCCGTTAAAATCACGAAGAACAAAACCTGCACTCACCGTCAAAATTCCTGAAACAGGCGTTTTGAAACTCAACCGAGTAATCTCATTTTGTAACGATGTTCCGTTGTCCAGACCGGCAGAATCAAGATACGTTTCCATTTGGTCAATCGGATATTCTTCACAATGAAACGGACCGGAACGATGCCAACGCGGATCCGTCTGAAGATGAATCGAGGCAACTCGTCCGCCTTCAATTTTGAAGCGAAAATAAGTTCGGATTTCAACTTGTGTCGGTTTTGCCCAGAGCCGGAAAAATTGTTCGACTTCGGATGTTGTTGAAACGCTGCGGTTTAATTCGTTGTTCCACGAAACGGCAAGTTGTCCCGAAGCACCAATTTCAGCAACAAAATTCGGCGACATCAACGAATTAGGCGTAACCGCTCCAAAACATTCCGAAACGTTAATCACCGGAGCGTCTTGCGGAGTTTTCAGGCGGAGAACCGTATTCGGAACTTTGGGAATATTGAAAGCAATCCGTCGGGTTTTATCGTGTTCTTCTTGTTTCGGGGCAAGCGTAAGTTCCAACCGGTGTTTTCCTCTTTTTTCATTTTCAACGTTAAAAACCAAGACACTGTTTTCTTTATTTGCCGTTGTTCGCCGGATTGCCTGAATTGGTTTTGAATCCCAAAAAGCACGGTCTTGGAAAAGCGGCAGTAACGGAAAAATCATTGCGGCGTTTTCCGAATCCAGATTGATTTCAAAAATTGCTTTGAAATCGTCTGCCAGTTCGATGTCTTGCGTGAGCGGGTTATGGACAAGCGAACCTTGATATTCCGCCCGTTCAATATTCCATTGATGATGCGGTTCGGGACCGGCTATTCTGGCATTCCGCGACAATAATTGAAGAAACTCCATCGGAATATAAACCGTGTTGCCGACAATTTTTTGAAACGAATCTATCGGAAAAAAAACACGATAAGGTTCCGGTCTTTCGGATTTGGGCGGAGTAAGTACGGTTGTCCCTGATTCTGTAGGCAATTCCGAAAAAATAGCCGGTTCTGATAAAGTGTTCGGTTCCGGCACGGCAACCAGTTCCGGCGTCTCCGAAAAAACAACGCAAGACATCAACTCCAACAACAAAACGGTCAACCAACCGCGTAATAAAATCGTTCTAATAAATAGATTCATGAATTACAAATGGTTTTGTTTTGAACCACTTACACGGTTCTGGTTTGAACGAAAATTCCTCTGAAATAGGAGAATTATTTTTGTTTCTTTCTCTTTAGTCGGGCTATTTCTGCAAGAAGAATTTCATAGTTCCTGGCAAGTTTTTTCAGTTCTACTTGTTCTTTCTCACGCTCTTTGCGTTCATTTTCGCGCTCTTGACGTTCTTTCTCGCGCTCTTTGCGTTCATTCTCGCGCTCTTGACGTTCGTTCTCAAGTTTTTTCATGAGTGCTTCAAGTTCTTCCATGAGTTTTTCACGTTCTATTTTTCCCTCTTCTCTTCCTTCTTCTCTTCCTTCTATTCTTCCTTCGAGTTTTGAGGAGGCGACGGCACTCAAATCTTCACTACGTTGCCACCAAGCATCATCGTAGGCTCTCTGTTCTTCCGGCGTAAGGAGGTCTCTGTCAAGTATTTTGCGTGCTTTGACAAGTCCTTTCGCTTTAAATTCATCTTTTATGACATTGTGTTTCAAAAAATAAACCCATTCATCAAACCTATCCTTCATTGTATCGTTAAAATTATTAACTTTCAAAACAAAATATTCGGGATAAATATCACTTGCCGTTTCCTTGTTGAATGCATCACGTTGAGGCTTGGAAAGATAAAGTTCATCATTTTCGTGCAAACCTATAAAATTGGTTTTCCCGCGATAAATATAGTCTTTACCGTGTCCCAAGTCGAAATACACGATGTTGATAGAATAGATTTTCTTCACTTCCAGATATTCCGAACCTTGAACCATACGCTCGGTTATTGTCTTGCTGGTTCCGTACAACATGCGGTGCAAATAATCAATCTCCGGCGTAAACTGCAACTCTATTAACATAATCTAGTTAGATTCGGCTTCACCCAGAATATCCACTCTGTTGTGTTTATCCGTTGCATGTTCCTTGTTGCTTTCACTTTCGCCGATACTTTTTACTGAAACGTTATCTTTGAGCAATTCGCTTAAAAATCCTTCCAACACTTCGTAGTTGGCTTTGTTTCGCAACAAACGCTTCAACGCATAGTCAAACGATATTAACACCCGTTCACCGGTTTTACGTGATTTCATGATTTTCTCCTTAGTTTTATGTTCACAAAAATAATCGGGACTGTAAGTAAAGAAAATGAGAATTGGTAATACTTGCTGTGCCGAAAGTTCATTATTGGAATCATACCATTTGTTTGGCTATTGCGAAAGAGTGCTCTTGCCAAATAATTGACCATTCAAAACAATTTCAGGAATGATTTGATTAACCGCTCACAATCAATTTTAGATTTTTCGTAATTATTCAAGGAAAAAAATGTATAGATACTTTTGTGTTCAACGAACAGATCGCCTACCACCAACTTTTAACGAAAATTCCACTGAATAATTAGTAGGTGTGCGATAATTTAGGTATTTTTGATAATTGCTCTTTCCTAAAAACGCCATAGTTGTTATACTTCTTTTATTTTTACATGAAAGGCAGCCGATGCCAACACCTGCCGTCAACAATTATTCGACCGACCTGACGGATGAACAATGGGAACTCACCCATTCCTTCATCGTTTTACAAACTAGCGATCGTCCGAGAATTTCCTTATTCGTATCCGCCAAAACGACGTAAACAGTCGTAACGTTATGCGCAATGTCGCTTGACATTTATTGAAATAATATATATTGCAAGATAAAGAATATTTTGGAGAATTTTATGAAAATCGTACCTATTATTATTTGGTATAACCCGCAGAAAATTACTGGGGGGGCTGTTAATAATATAAAGACATATTCAAAATATTTCAAAAGCATAATTGTAATTGACAACAGCAAATGTAATAATGAATATTTGCTGAAAATGATAGATAATGCATTGTATTATCCTAATTACGAAAACTTTGGAATAGCGAAAGCTTTAAATATCGGATGCCAAAAAGCTTTCGATGAAGGTTATGAATGGGTATTGACAATGGATCAGGATTCTTTCTGGAGTAATTCTGAAGAATTACAACGTTACATTCAATTTTCTGAAAAACTATACTTGAATAATGTAAAGAACATTAGTTTTTCTCCCAGCATGAAAAGCCTGCAGGAGATGATTTGGAAAGAAGAAGATGACACATTTCAGTATGAAAAAATAATATGGACAAGTGGTAATATTTTAAATCTTAAGGCATGGTTGGACATTGGAAAATTTAATGAAAAATTATTTATAGATGAGGTCGATCACGAAATTTGTTATCGTTTACGTTCAAAGGGATATAATTTAATAAACATACAAAATTGTTATATGAATCATGAAATTGGTTCACACCACGGATTACGGATGTACTATATTGTAAGGAACTGTTTGTATATGAAAGAACATTGGCCTGAATTTTGGATAGAATATAATAGATATTCATATTTACGTGGATTGTTCCTTAATAAGATTAAATATTTGAAGATAATAGATTTGTATTTTATGGTTAAGGGACTTATTCATGCCAAGAAAGGTATATACGGAAAATATAAATAAATATCAGCGTTGCAAGTGGCACGGTACATAACAAGACTGTTTACGCTTCGCCGCTAGGCTACGTTTTGGACTAGGTCATTCCGCACGTTTCATTTCCACGCCAATCCTCTGCCACATTCAAAACGTCGTAAACAGCCGGAACGTTATGCGAAATATGGACTAAAACTTTTTATGAAATTTGTATAATATAAACCATTGACTAAAACAATTTTTTCACTTAGATTGTCTTTATGAAGATAAATTAATATGAATTTAAAATTATTCTTGTCTCAAAATGAATATATAGATTATTCAGCTCAAAATATTGTTAAAAAATCAAATGAACTTTTTACAAACAAATATTCTGCTTATGATAAAGCAAGAATCGCATTTGAATTTATTCGAGATGAAATTTCTCATTCATTTGATATTCAAACTACAATAATTACATCAAAGGCTTCTTCCGTCTTAAAATATAAAACAGGGATTTGTCATGCAAAATCAAATTTACTTGCGGCATTACTCCGATTACAAGGAATCCCGACAGGATTTTGTTACCAACACATAACTTTAGCTGAAGATGATTCAAAGGGTTATTGTTTACATTGTTTTAACGCTATCCACATTGACAATCATTGGATCAAAGTAGATGCAAGAGGTAATACAAAAAGGAAAAATGCACAATTTTCTGTAGATAAACCAATTCTGGCATTTAAAAATAGATTAGAGTACGATGAATACTTTTTTAATGGTATATGGGCAACTGCGGATAGGAAAACAATGAAATTATTAGATACGGCACAAAATTTAAATGATGTTTTAAATGGATTGCCTGAATTTCCTGAAATGAAACCTAATATTATTTTATAAATGTTACAATAAAATAGCGGCGTACGCCCGTACTTCGCATAACAGGACTGTTTACGCTTCGTCGCTAGGCTACGTCTTGGCTAGGTTATTCCACTACGTTTCATTTCCACGCCAAACAGCGGTGGACTGTAAAAACTGGACAGTTGAATAAGGTTGACAAAGAGTTATTATTTTTATGTAGAAGGGATTTTTTTATGTCCAAGAATCGAGTTCGTTATAGTTCATCGTTTAAAGCGAAAGTAGCACTTGCGGCGTATAAGCAAGAGAGTACGATATCTCAGCTTGCGTCTCATTTTCAGGTTCACCCTCAAGTAGTGACCAAGTGGAAGGCG
>JAISBG010000053.1 GCA_031266315.1 Planctomycetaceae bacterium
CAGGTCAGCGACCTGCGGCTGTGAACCAAAGAGACCACTGCCTGAAAGGCAGGATTTTAACCCGTTGCCGCTATTATTTAAAATCCCGCCTTTCAGGCGGCGGGTTTTTTATCGCGGTATACCGCAGGTCGAAGACTGCGGTTATGAAAATGAAGCCCTATCGGGCTATTCCACTGAATAGTCACATAAAATGAATAGAGAAACCGCCGTCAAATTAATTGTTCGCCTTATTGTTTGGACACAGGAAGAAAAAATTCAATGGCAAAGACTTCGTTATGATCCTTCCGCACAATATCAATATCAATTGAGAGATATTCCCTATTGCGGGATTATTTATACTGTACGGATTCATGATTGTCATTTCCGTTTGTATCAGGTTAAACGACCGGGCTGTTACCCCGGCGAGACTTACGGATCGCAAGAAATAATGAAGACTGATCCTGATTATCTTTTCAAGATTGCGTTGGATGTTATTGACGCCAATGGTGATTTGGAATATGCTTTTGAACCGATTTATGCGATGGTCGGACTATTTGAAACAGTTCGGGAACATTGTGCCCCGTCCCTAAAGAAAATCGAAACATTGTTAGCGGATTGATAACCGCGTATCATTTAACCCATCTCTTTATTTATTTCCCATGACCGAACCTGAAATTCGAGAAGCCGTAATCAGTATTCTTTCCGATATTGCGCCCGACGAAAACTTTGCGTCCATGAAAGACGAAGTTTCGTTCCGTGATCAGTTTGAAATGGACAGTATGGACCTGCTTGATATTGTACTTGAATTGCGTAAACGTTATCGGGTACAAATTCCCGAAGAGGACTACCCAAAACTTGACAATATGAACAGTACGGTTGAATATCTGTTGCCGTTAATGAATCCATGATTGCCGTTGATTTGGGAAATACACGCATCAAGTTCGGATTCTTTCAAAACGGTAGCAATAAAGAAACGGTTCCCAAACCGGATTCTGTACTTGCGGTTGATTCCCTATTTGCTGTTGAATCTTCCGGTTTTGAAGCGGTTGCTGATTGGCTTGACGGTTTGGAAGAAAAACCGGCAACATGGTATATCGCGCCAACCTCAGATTTTCCCTGGAATGAATTGCAGACGAAACTTACCGGTTTTCGTCCGCATGACCGGTTTGAAAAGATTTCGTATAAAAATATTCCTATTTCGGTTGATGTTGAGTTTCCTGAAAAATTGGGGCTTGACCGGTTGTTATCGGTTTACGCGGCGTCTTGCTGGCGGACATTCAACGCGGACGCGGCAAATCTTGAAAAGGAAACGCGGATTTTAGTGGTTGACGCGGGCAGTGCAATCACGGTGGACTTACTTGCCGGCGAAGGTTATTTTGCAGGCGGAGCCATTTTGCCGGGGTTAAACGCGATGGCGGAATCGTTAACAAAAATTTCGTCCCAATTACCGCGTATTACGACGGCAGACATTTCGTTTGCAGTTTATCCGGGCAAGAATACCGAAGAAGCACTTGCTTCTGGAATTTATTGGGGAGCGGTTGGAGCGATTCGTCAGTTTCATCAACTCGTCCAAACAACACTGTGTGATGCCGGTTTACCAAACCGTGTTCCGATTTTCCTCGTTGGCGGCGACGCTGAACATATCCGGATTGGTCTTTCGCTTTTTATGGAATCGGAAAATCTATTCCTGTTCCCCGATCTTGTTTTGCGTGGTATTGCCTTAACGGTTCAAAATCAACTGGTTGTTTCCGCCTATAATAATCAGTAAAGTAATATTTCAGTGGAATTTTCGTTAAAAATAGGCAACCGTAAGGTGGACAACCATAAGATAGGCAACTCAAAGGTGGGCAACCTTTCGCTGAAAGGTTGCGTCGGCGATAGCCGACAGTGAATTAGATTAACGATGGCAAATTGTATTGCCTTCCGTTTTGGAGTCAATGGCAACTCAACCGGCGCGACCCTTCAGCGAAGGCTTTTGATAAATAGCCCACCCATTTTTCGTATCTTTCGCGTTAAAATATAAAAATTTCACTGAATTTTTACAAGAATCACAGAAAACCGACCAATGAAAACATTCTTTTTTAGTGACCCGCATTTTGGACATTACAATATTATTGAGTACCAGAATCGACCATTTCAAACAACCGAAGAAATGGATGCGGTGATGATCGAAAACTGGAATCGGGTTGTCACTCCCAATGATCACGTTTATTTACTCGGCGATGTTTCATTACATACACCGAAAAAAACGCATGAGATTTTGCACCAACTGCAAGGAACAATCACTCTGGTACTCGGGAATCACGACAATCGCGCCGAACTGGAAAAAACAGGTCGTTTCGATCTTGTCAGCCCGTACCCGATTTTGTATGACAATTTTTTCCTTCTTTCTCATGAGCCGATTTTCGTCAATGAGCAATGTCCGTTCTGCAATATTTATGGTCACACTCATCGCAACAAATTCGAGAACACACTATTGCATGTCAACGTTTGTGCCGAATGTGTTGATTACACGCCAATCCCGTTTGACGAAGTCCGAAAAATAGTCAAAGAGCGGCTTTTGAAATACAATGCTATGAAGAATAAAGCAACATCAACGATACAATAAACTTTACAACATCAATAAAAGTAACTGTCTATTTAATTTGTACCTATTTACGTAACTATTGTAAAAATTTCCTTCGCCCCGCAAGGGGCAATGCGTAACAACTCGCCGCAACGCGGCGGGGAACGATACACACAAACCATCGCCCTGTAAGGGCAATGGAAAATTGAAACAAGGAGGAATTGATTGACCAATGAAATGTTTCATTTATTGGCGATTGGCATCCGTTGCCCTTTCAGGGCGATGGTGTTTGCGGTTTGACCCGCCGCGTTGCGGTGGGTTGTTATGCAATGTCCTTTCAGGACGAAATATTTTTAAAGTATTTTAAGTAACTGTCTATACTATGTTAGTCATAAAATTGGTATTTTTATAACAATTCAGTGGAATTTTTGTTAAAAGTTGGCATAACTATTTACTTTTACTTAATAGGTACAAAAAGCGGAGTAGCCCGATAGGGCTTCATTTTCATAACCGCAGGTCTTTGACCTGCGGTGTAACGACAA
>JAISBG010000092.1 GCA_031266315.1 Planctomycetaceae bacterium
TGATGACGCTACATAAATTGACAAAAATCAATTTATCCATTTTATCATCGAACAAATCAAAAATCTCCATAATCTCTTGAAAACACCAATATTTTCCACTATGATAACAGTATTATGTCGGTTCAAGAAGCTTCGGTTGTACATCAAAATCATCAGTTGCCAAACCTAAAATACTGACATTGCACGAAATTTATAAACGTTTCAAAATAGAATTTCCAATATCCTTTTGCATTGAAATAGTTCATAACCTGTTTATAATCAACACTTTAACATCAATTCCTATTCCTGGTGAACACCGACGTTTTGAGGAGTGAACCCGACAGTGAACAACCACTTATATGTTTTTGTAAGTCTTTAATACATAAAGACTTACGCCGAACCTGAAAGAGGTGGGCGACCTTTTTAGCAAATAGCGAAAGGATTGCCCACCACTTTTTGCCGACAGTGAATTATATTTTTGTTGGAAATTGGGTTTTGATTGACAAAAATAAAACTATTGCTAATTAACAATGCTATGCAAAGTATAATCAATACGTTTGTTGGTCGGAAAGACGAACGCGAAAAATGGGCGGAACTCCTTGCTGACCCGAATACAAACGGTAAGGCTGTTGTCGTTGTTGGCAAATACGGAATGGGGAAAACACGGCTTCTTGATCAAATGGTTGCCGATGCCGAAGAAAATAATTCGTTGCAATGCGTTTCTCTAAGATATTCGGTCGCTCCAAGCGAATCGCCAAGTATGGTAATGAAAATGATGCTTGAAGATGCGTTTCAGGCTGCCCGTTACGAAGCAGGTTCTCTCGATTATGAAGGAAAGCGTTTTCGTCAATGGAACAGATTGTATCAGAAACTGGGAATTTTTTCCAACAAGAAAGAACCGGATTACCAATTCTTTCACGCTCTTCGGTACGATCACCGTAAAAATATTTTTGAACAATTTATTCTTCGTCTCCGTTTATTTACGGAGATTCTTCCTGACAACGGACGTATTTTGATTGTGATTGATCCTGAGCAGGATACGCCGACTGTACGGGTCGAACTTTGGTCGCAACTTGTTCGTGAATTGCCGCCGAAGTTTTTCTTTCTTTTTGCGCAACGTTTCAAGGATACCTTAACCGCTAACGAAGAATTTCGTTCCTTAAAAAATGTTTACTTTCTTCCGCCGCTTGATTCTCCGAATTCTCCGCAAGGACTCACTGATTTGAAAGATTCGGAAACGCTTCGGCTTATCGAAACTTATCAACCGGTTTTGAAAGAAAGTGTTTCGGATCATCGAGAGTTAATTGATCTTTTTCATTGTTACCGCAATCATCCTTACGCTGTTCACGCAACACTTGATCTGTTGCTTTGTCAGAAGATTGATCGTTTGAGTCAACTTCCGCGTGAACCGATGCCGCAATATATTGCTCCGGCGCAATGGAAACAGATTGTCGAACATCCTTTGGGACACGAAGTTGCGCTTCTTTTTGAAGCCTATACTATTTTGGAAGTTCCGTCTTTAGATGAAATGGTTTGTTGGGTTGCCGACATTTCCCAACATTCATTTAAAATCATTCTTTCCGATCCGTTTTTGCGATCACTTATTCGTGATGAGCCGGACGGTCGAATGATTTATCATCATCACTTAAGTTCTTATATTCGTACACTTCTCTACAATTCGGACGGTTCTATAACATTGGAGGCGAGACGTCTTCATCAACGTGCGATGGTTGGTTACGGCGAGTTGATGCGGAGAACACTCAAACCAGACCCATTGGCAACAATTCGTTTGCCGGAACACTCTTTGGCGGTTGGCGGTGCAGAACTTTTCGCGGAAACATTGGGACATTGTGCGGACGCGTTTTTGACACTGGGATTTTTTCAAACATTCGGTGCCATGCTGGAACGGGCGTTGTCGTTGGTTCCGCATTGCTCTGTGAAAGAATCAGAACTGTTTTTTCAATTCGGACGATTACGGTATCAACAAGGAGATCTGGAAGCCGCTGTTCAGTATTACGAACAATCGCTTCAAATTGCGAGATTGATTACGGAACCGGAACGAATTGCGGAGGCGTTGTTTGCTTTGGGCAAAATCTCTTACGAATTAAAACACGATACCAATGCGGAACGAAATTTACGGGAAGCCATCATTTATTACGAATCGGGTCCGGATCAAGCCGGTTTTGTTGAAACACTTCTTTGTCTGGGCAATGTCCTTTGGCGGCAAAACAAAAAGCAGGAAAGTCAAACAGCGTTTGATGAAGCGATTAAATCAGTTGAGAAGATTAAAAATTACCGTCAACGTGTTCGGTCAGAAGCGGCGGTTCTTACGGCGCGGGGGCGAATACTTGACGAATTGGGTGATACCTCTCAGGCAACCGAATTGTATTACAAAGCAATTGATTTGACTCAAAACATTTATGACCGTGAAGCGGAAGCGGAACTCCATTCACGGTTGGGTTCTTTGTTTGAACGTTCCGGCGACTTGAAAACAGCGGAAGAAAATCTTTCTAAGGCAATGGAAATTCATCGAAACATGACGTTAGTGGAACATTGGGCGGAAGATTGTTTCCGCTTGGCTCGACTGGCTCAAAAACAAGGCAACCTCCAACTCGTCCGTGAACGCCTCCAACTCGCCCGCCAACTCTTCCGCCAACTCGGAAACACACTGAAAATCGCAGAAATTGACGCCGAAACAAAAGAAATGTAAAAAAACGTAATATTCCAGTGGAATTTTCGCTAAAAGTCGGCAATCATCAGGTAGGCAACCATTCGCTCATCAGGTGGGCAACCGTTCGCTGAACGGTTGCGTCGGCGTTAGCCGACTGTGAATTAGATTAACACAGGCTATTGGTATTGCCTTCCGTTTTGGAGTCAATAATACACCCACCGGCGCGACCCTTCAGCGAAGGGATCGCCCACCTCTTTCGATTTTTCGTATGTTTTGCCGACTTTTTGATCTACGGTGCGTAACATGAGTAATTAATAGTGGATAGATGGGGACGCAAGCGTACTATTTACAGAAACGTATTAAATCCGCTTACGTTCCTCCAACTATCCACTATTCACTACTGAGAAAACTTTATTCCAGAGCAACATTCTTACCGTCATCAACTTGTGACAAGGCACGGAGAATTGATTGCGGAACCGTAGCTTCAAAAGCACGAACCGAACCGTCTCCAATAAGAAAGTTACATTTGCTGACATGGGCACTACCGAATCGACTATCCCTTCCCCAAGCGTCGTTGTCAATGGAATAAGGATCACGATGT
>JAISBG010000204.1 GCA_031266315.1 Planctomycetaceae bacterium
CTTCAAACAACATGCTCTTGCGTTGCACAATTACCATGACACCCAAGACGGGCTTCCGGCTGCACGCAACTGGTTAAGTCCGTATCGGGTTACTGCAACTGCAAACGATAATGATCAAATGGAAGCAGAACTTTGGGGTCCCTCATTCTTCCTTCTGCCCTTTATGGAACAGACTCAACTTTACGAAAATGCTGTTAGTGAAGTAAAAAATCACGGTTCTTTTATGGCACAACACAATGTTCAAGCCTTATGGAATATTGTTGTTCCCAGCGTCTGCTGTCCTTCCGACAGTGAAGTTAAAAAACCAGCATATTCTATTGGCACACCCACCGCTCGAAGTAGTATTGTATCATGTCGTGGTGATGCTTATGCTCGGGTTGATTTTTATAATGACACAACAGCATTGGCTTCAAACGAATATAAAGGAGCCCAAAATCGCGGCGTTTTCGGTTTGTTTAAGTTTAAGTCATTTGCTTCCGTTGTTGATGGAACTTCCAATACTGTTGTATTTAGCGAAACGGCGGCTTCCAGTGCCACAGATGACCGAACTATTAAAAGTGGTGTTTTGGCAACCTATACTGCCGGTGGAATGGCTTCGGCTTATGGGGCTTCCTGTTTTGCGCAACAAAGCGGCGGCGATTTGTTACAACCTTCCGGCAGTACATTTCATGCTGCATATCGTGGTATGCGTTTCGGCAATGGACGTATTGCTTTTAGTGGTTTTGCAACGATTCTTCCTCCCAATTCTCCTTCGTGTACACCAACAGATCACGGTGCCGGTTGGGCACTTTACACGGCAACAAGTTACCACACGGGCGGCGTGAATGCGGGATTGTTGGACGGTTCGGTGCGTTTTATTTCTAATACCATCAATACCGGAACATTAACAAATCCGCAACAATTAAGCGGTTCAAGTCCATACGGTGTTTGGGGTGCCTACGGAACTGTTGACGGCGGCGAAAGTCAAACATTGAATTAAACTTAAACCTCCTATAATTTTCAAACACACTACAATGTCACATAAATTAATTTTATTCGGTTTTATTTTTTGTCTGATCGTTATTTTGAGCGGGTGCGGAGATTCTTCGCGTCCCCAAGACTTGCCGGATCTTCAACCGTGTACGTTAACGTTCACACAGAATGATCAGGAATTGTCGGATGCGTTTGTGATGTTCTATCCTGTTGATTCCGGCAACACAAAATGGGTGATTGCCGGCAATACCGACACCAACGGCAATGTTGTTCTCAAAACACACGGTAAATTTCCGGGTGTACCGGTTGGAGAGTACAAGATAGTTGTTACCAAAACGGAACAGGTTCAAGACGAACAACAAACATCCGGCGGAAAAAACAAGATACCGTCTCCAAAAGTGGACATTTATTATTTGATTGATAAAGTGTACACCGATGTTTCAACAACTCCGTTAACAATTAATATTAAAAACGGTAAAAATATTCAGACCTTCGATCTGGGAAAACCAATCCGCGAAAAAAGTAATATTATCGTTTTATAACAAATTATGTTCTTGTATGATTAACTATGTGGGGTATAAATAGTTAATCATACAAGAAGTTACCAACGGCAAATGGTGTTGTCTTCTGTTTTGGAATCAATAACGAGTCAACCGGCGTTAAATTTAGGTGGGCGACCTTTTGCTATTTGCTAAAAGGTCGCGTCGGCGTACTCGCCGACAGTGAATCAGAGGAACGATGGTTAATGGTGTTGCCCTTCGTTTTGGAGTCAATGCCGAGTCAACCGGCGCGACCCTTCAGCGAAGGGATTGCCCACCTGATGATTGCCTATGAAATATTACTATTTACTATTTCGGTAGGAAACACCTAATCCGGTAGAATCAGAAATATTTACACGAATTCGATATTCACAAGTTTTCCGTCTTGGCGTAATTTTTCGGCGAGGAGGGGAACTAAGACTTTTCTTGAAAGAACACCGCGTTGGCGGAAGGAAATATCGGCGTTGGCGGTGTTGGCGGCGCAACCGACGATGATGTTCAGTTTGTCGGCAACTCCCAATAATAACCGTAATTCCGTAACACCGCTGTCTTCGTTCAATCGGGCAATATCTTCGTCCAGAATATTGTACACTTGATTCAGAGTTACCGCGCCTTCCGTAACAAGATTGATTCCTTTAATTGCGTAACGCGGAGGCGCAATCACACTCATTGGTTCCGGTTCCATTTCAAGCGGGACATTGAGATATTTCGCAACAAGTTTTGCCGTTGTTCCGCCGCAAACAATTTTCAAACCGGAAAGTTGGACAAACCGCTTAATCACCGATTGATCTTGTTCACGGTCTTCCGGCGGTCCGGTGAAAATATTGACCGTCTGACCGGTTCGGCAAAGAGCCAAAACAATACTGCAATCATCGCCAACAACCCTGTGAACATGCGGAACATTATTCTGATGAACCGCATCCGGCGCAAATGGAGAAAAAAAACGTCCCGAAGTTGAACGTGCAGGAATTGCTGTTGCGGATTTGTCTTTCACTTTGCCTTGCCAACGAGCAAGAGCCTCTTTGTGAATTGTTTCAGGAATAAGCGAAAATTTCATTCGTGAAGCAATTTTTTCATTGATAAACCGCACCACACCGTCGCTTGTCCATTCCGTGTTGGCACCGTAACCAATTCCCGATTGTGTAATTCCGTCACTCATCAGAAGAATCCCCTCATCTTTTTCGAGTTGGCAATTACTTTCCATTGCCAGACCGCCGGGAAGCGGAAAAGGGCGGTTCGCAAGAACTGTTCCGCCTTGCCGACTTACCAGAATGGGCAAGGGAGCATCGTAAGAAAAAACGGTTGCGTTTCCGTCCGAGCGGATTCTTGCAATACTAAATGCCGCAAACGGTTTTTGGGGATCACGGCTGTTTTGCATGGTTGTTGCGACGGAAGAAAAAATCTTGCGGAGTGAAATATCCTGATGCAATGATTCGGTTAATCGGGCAACACACATTTGTGCTGCAATATGTGCCCGGATTCCTGAACCGATTCCGTCAGCACAGATTACAGTTGTTCCCGTATTGGTTCGGACAGTTGCCAGAACATCACCGCAAGGCAATCCCGTTTTCTTCGATGTCTGAACAGAAAAAACATCAACATGTGTATAATCCATTAAATTGAGTAAGTAGAAAGTGAAATTTGCTGTTTATATACTTCGTAGCGTCAATAAACTTGTCTTTTAACTGTGAGACCTAACCCGTAACTGGTTTATAACGTACTTGCAGAGCGTAGGAAAAATCAGATTGGGGCATAAAGACTTCCAAAACAGACAGTTACATTTTACATTTATTTCAAGAATATCTCAATCTCATTTTTTATATTTTCCTTTTGTTGACCTGCTTTTAACGAAAATTTCCTGATTCTACCGTATTAGGTATTTCTCACTGGAATCGTCAAATCATCAGGTGGGCGACCTTTCGCTATTTGTTAAAAGGTCGCCTACCTACCTTATGATTACCAATTTGACGATTCCGGTGGAAAACACCTAATCCGGTAGAATCAGGAAAATTCCACTAAAATATTTTACCTATTGAATATCTTTTCCGGATTTTCCGCCTGCGTTGCGGAGAGTTTTTGCAACAGCTTCTACTCTTGTAATATCAAGCGGTGTTTTACCTTCGTTATCTTTTGCGTTGACATCGGCACCTTGTTCGACAAGATACTTCACAACCTTCAAGTTACCGTCAAAGTTACTGCCATACACTGCGTTGAAAAGAGGAGTTTCGTTGCTGTTGCTTTTGACATTCACGTCCGCTCCTTTTTCAACAAGATATTTCACAACGGCAAAGTATCTCCAATAGGCAGCATTGAAAAGAAGAGTTCTGCCGTTGATGTTTTTTGCGTCTACGTCCAACCCCTTTTCGACAAAATATTGAGCAACTTCCAAACTACTTGCCCTAAAAAGCGGAGTGTTCTCGCAGATGTTTTTTGCGTTCACGTCCAGACCTTTGCCGACAAGATATTGAACAATCTCCAAGTTCCCGCTAAAGGACGCATTAAAGAGAGAAGTTTCGTCGTTCACATTTTTTGTGTTTACGTCCGTTCCGCTTTCAACAAGATATTTCACAACGGCAAAGTGATTATTATTTGCCGCATTAAAGAGGGAAGTTTCATTGTCAATATTTTTTGTGTTTACGTTTGCTCCTTTTTCAACAAGATATTTGACAACTTCCAAGTTGCCGTCCCGTGCCGCACTAAAAAGAGGAATTGCACCGTTTCCATTCTTTGTGTTGACGTCTGCTCCTTTTTCGACAAGATATTTGATAACTTCCGAGTTACCATTATCACCGTCCGCCGCACTAAAAAGTGGAGTTCCGCCGTCATTATCTTTTGCGTTGACGTCCGCTTCGTTTTCGGCAAGATATTTGGCAACTTCCAAGTTACCACAGTACGCCACATCAAAGAGCGGAGTTTGACCGGCTCTGTTTTTTGCGTTGACGTCCGCTCCCTTTTCGACAAAATATTGAGCAACTTTCGAATTACTCACAGTGAAGAGAGGAGTATCACCGTTTATGTTTTTTGCGTTGACGTTTGCCCCTTTTTCAACAAGATATTTCACAACTTCCACGTTTCCACTTCGCGCCGCATTGAATAGGGAAGTATCACCGTTTTGGTCTTTTGCGTTCCTATCCGTTCCCTTTTCGGTAAGATATTTCACAACTTCCAAGTTGCCAAAATATGCGGCATATAAAAGAGGAGTTGTTCCTCCGTTATTTTTTGCGTTGACGTCCGCC
>JAISBG010000208.1 GCA_031266315.1 Planctomycetaceae bacterium
ATCTTGAAACGCTTGCAATTCATGCGGGTCAGGAAATTGAACCGACAACATTAGCCCGAGCGGTTCCGGTTTATCGGACAACAGCGTACAATTTCAGAAATTCGGAACATGGAGCCAATTTATTTGCCTTGAAGGAACTGGGCAATATCTATTCGCGGCTTATGAATCCGACAAACGATGTTTTGGAGAAACGTCTTGCAGAACTTGACGGCGGAGCAGCCGGATTGACGTTATCGAGTGGAACGGCGGCGGTTTATTTTACGATTACGAATATTTTGAAACAAGGCGATGAATTTGTAACCGCATCGAATTTATACGGCGGAACGTTCACACAATTCGATGCCATTTTGCCGAATCAAGGTATTACGGCACGATTTACGCCGGTCAATGATTTCAAAGCGGTTGAAGCGGCGATCAACAATAAAACCCGTGCGATTTTTATCGAAACGATTGGCAATCCGGTTCTTGATGTTGCCGATATTGAGGGTTACGCAAAAATTGCACAAAAACATGAGTTACCGCTTATTGTTGATTCGACATTCACACCGCCGACTCTTTTGAGACCCATTGAACATGGGGCAAATATTGTAATTCATTCGTTGTCAAAATGGATTGGCGGTCATGGAACCGGAATTGGCGGTATCGTTATTGACGACGGGAAATTCAATTGGAAGAATCCGAAATTCGTGTTGTATAATGAACCGGATCGAGGTTATCATGGTTTGCGTTTTGGACATGATTTGGGACCGCTTTCGCCGTTGGCGTTTATTTTGCGGCTTCGAACAGTTGGGTTACGAAATCAGGGACCGACGTTGGCTCCCGATGCCGCATGGATTTTCCTGCAAGGCGTGGAATCGTTACCGCTCCGTGTTGCGCGGCATAGTGAAAATGCGTTACAGGTTGCTGAATATTTGAAAAAACACCCGAAAGTGGCGTGGGTTCGCTATCCGGGTCTCAAAGGCGACCCGTCTTACGATTTGGCAAAAAAATATTTACCCAACGGGGCGGGTGGAATGGTTGTTTTCGGTTTGAAGGCGGGTTCCGATGCCGCAATCAAATTTGTGGACAATATTAAACTTTTCAGCCTGTTGGCAAATGTCGGCGATGCCAAAAGCTTGATTATCCATTCGGCAAGCACAACTCATTCTCAATTAAGTGAAGAAGATCAAAAGAAAAGCGGTTTGCACAATGATTTAATCCGACTTTCTATTGGTCTTGAACATATTGACGACATTATCGGTGCTCTTGACGACGATTTGAAAACTGTCAAATAATTCAAATGAGTTAATAGTGAACAATTAATAGTGAATAGTTCGCAAGCGTTCTACTCACTATTTGTTACTGAAAAACGGTGCGATCTATTAGAGATGGACAATTCATCAAAAGGTCGTGCCGGTTGACTTGTTATCGACTCCGATCGTCTTTTATAAAATAAATATTCTATTGATTGTTTTCTTAACACGAAACACGCAAAAACATACGAAAATTCACGGAAAGAGGTGGGCAATCCGCCCGCTGGGCGGTTGCGCCGGTTGACTCTGCATTGATTCCAAAACGGAAGGCAACACAATTTGCCGTCACTAATCTAATTCACGGTCGGCTAACGCCGACGCGACCTTTTAGCAAAAGGTCGCCCACCTCAAAAACGTTTACCTCTTTGAGTTGTTGTTAAGGCAACACAAATTTTGGAAAAGTTCCCAATATTTTTCGGCTTGTTTCCGGCAGGTAAATTCGGTGAAGGTTTTTTGTTGTCCTTGTTTGGCAAATAATCGACGAAGTGGTTCGTTTTCGAGGAGTTGCCGCAAATTGTTTGCCAGCGATATTGGGTCATTCGGCGGAACGAGAAAACCGGTTTCGCCGGAAACAATCTGTTCCGGCACACCGCCAACCGCTGTTGCCAGAACCGGAACTCCCGCCGCCATCGCTTCAAGATTAACACACGGAAATCCTTCCGTTCGCGACGATTGAACAAAAAGATCAAAATGAGGTAAAAATTTGTCCAGTTCTGAAGTAAAACCAACCATCTTAAAACGGTTTGCAAGTCCGGCATGATTGATTTGGTCTTGAAGTGATTTCCGCAAAAAGCCTTCGCCAAACAACACAACCCCAAAAGAGAGTTCCGGCGTTTCCTCAGCAATAAGCCGAACCGCTTCCACCAAAACATCGAACCCTTTTTCCGGACTCAGACGCCCCGCCGCTCCGACAATCCATTGGGGAGTTGTCTCGAAAAATTCCTGAAGTTGTTGCCGATAACTGAAATCCGATGTTTCACTAAAACGTGAAGGATTGATGGCGTTGTGAATAACCAGAACGCGGTTTTTGGGTGTTCCGGTTTGAATTACTTTATCCGCTTGCCCTTGCGAAACACAAACAACTTTGTCCATTCGGCGGTGAACCCATTGGTCAAGACGTTCATACAAAGACGTTTTCCAATCCTGCCACGTCCAGCCGTGAGAAACTCCCACAATAGGAATCCCCACCCGACGTGCCGCCAACCAACCCAGTAATCGTGATTTATGACCGTGTGCACAAACCAGATTTGTTTTTTCGTGCCGAAAAAACCGAACCAAATCGTTGTAAGCCGCAACAAGATGCGGCATATCATGTTCCAAAATGGTTCCATTGAATCCGTTTTGATTGAGTTCACGAATCAACGGTTCACATCCGCCTTGTTCCCGAAACGAAATAACCTGATTCTCCACATCGAATCCCAATTCCAACTGCGTCCGAATCACGTCAAGAATCACTCGTTCCGGTCCGCCCAAAAAAGGTGATGCCGTAAGATGAACAATTTTCAATGTTTTGACTCTATTAGTCATAAGTCATAATATTCATATGGGATTCTATCGAACACGGAAAGCACGAATAGGGTTTTTCGTGTTTTTTGTGCGTTTCGTGTTCAAGAAAATCAGGAAAAATATTTTTTATGAAAAATATCTTTTATTTCTCAAGTTTTCATCTATAATGCACGACTCAATTATTTCAGAAGTTCCGAATTACCAATGCTTGTATGCTCAACACCGTACCTATTATAATCGTTATTCCTTATTCCTGCGAATAGGGAATCAGGAAAATTCGATTTTCATTATTAAAGGAGAAAACAGACAACACTATGACAACCACATTAAAATCCCAAAGTATTCAAAACAATTCTTCCCTCGTCAAACCGGTCTCTGTCAAACCGAACAAAATACGAAATTCGTTATCGGCGGCTTCGTCATTGACGCCTCCGTTATCAACAGTTCCGGCGTCAACTGAACGTAAACTTGTTAGTTTTTTTGTTGACGATTTCGACGATGATTTTGATGATGACGATTTCGATATTGATTTTGACGATGATTTTGAGAGTCTTTCCGACGCTGAATTTGATGAATACGGCGATATTGATGAAAGCGATTTCGAAGAAATTGAAATACCGGACGAAGATTTTGATAACGATCTTGATGAACACGATGACTTTGAAGATTTTGACGGTCTGGATTCCGACGAAAATACCTTCGATAACGATCCGCCTACAACGGATAATTGAGAATCAATTGAACTTAGAATACGCGGAAAGATGTGAAAATCATCAGGTGGGCAACCGTTCGCTGAACGGTTGCGTCGGCGTTAGCCGACTGTGAATCAATGCAGACTCAACCGGCGCGACCATCCAGCGGACTTTTTGATAAATAGCCCACCTCTTTTCGCGTTGAAAAAATATTTGTTTGTTGAGGTTGCGAAAACTTAATTTTGATCTTTTGAAAATACCGAATACAACCCTAACACAGTATATTTATATTTATCTCATTGGTTTCTTCAGTTCCCATTGTCCCTATCTGCTAATTTTTCCTAAAAATCGGACATCTTTATTTTTTCTGGACATTTTTTTGTTGACAACGGATAAATTATAACGTTATAATATAATATTATGAAAATTATTAACTAATTAACTAAAATTGATTGTTGGTCGATTGAAATTGACAAAAATCAATTTTTCGGACTTTATTGACAATCCCATTTTTTGAGATATACTAACCAAGAACCTAAGATTGAATTGCGTTTAATCCGGTTATTTTTCATTTTCCAGTGTTCGGAGTGATTCCGGCAACGCGATTTTTAATTGATTTGGTAATCTATTCGGTAATATATTTGGATTATTTAAAAAACCTCCCACGAAACGACAACAATGAAAAATTCTATGCTCAAATCGTATTTATTAAAAAATTTACCAAAAGAATTCTCAAATATCTTTTTTGGCGAATCTTTCGACAAATTTTTCAAACAATCTTTTGACCAATCCCTCCGCGATAAAATAGGCAAGAAGG
>JAISBG010000219.1 GCA_031266315.1 Planctomycetaceae bacterium
TTAATCTAATTCACTGTCGGCGAGTACGCCGACGCGACCTTTTAGCAAAAGGTCGCCTACCTATCTACCTACTTACCTACCTTAGGATTACCAATTTGACTATTCCGGTGGAAAACACCTAATCCGGTAGAATCAGCAATTTTTTTAGTTAAAGTGTTAAACGAGACAACAACGTGCTGTTATTTTTCATCTGTCCAGTTCCTTGTCAGAGTGTTTTCGTTCTAAAAAATTATCAACGGACATTTCGGGATAATCAGCAAACATTCCGCGTAAACCTTTGGTGCAGTCGGATGTTTCTTTGACGGGTATGAGTTGAATGATTCCGTCTGATTTACGTAGGCGTACTCTTTCGGTTGGAATTAACCGAAACAAAATCTCCGGTAACGATTTCGTATTCATAACACGATCAGTCATTAAGTATTACTCCTGATTAAAATTTATTTTTTATTAACCACAAAAGAAGAATGGAAAGGCAAACGCGAAAGTAAGATTGGTGAATTGTTAAAGTTTCAAACGATACAATACGGTGCTGCCTCGCGTTTGCTCAAATTCAGGTCAAGCATAACAAAAAAAATTGGTTGCGTAAAGTATCCGAGCCGGCTTATCTTAGGCGTAATGCGTAAATAATCTTGAACATTGGGGATTATTATATGTAAATTTTGGAAAAATACAAAGATTTTGCGGATAATAACGATTTTATGGTCGATATAAAGAATAATCGAAAAAATTTGTTGAAAATTTTATATTTCGGCAAATGTGTTTCCATTCCCCCCAACTTTTAACTCGGCTATGACACGTTCTTTTTCCGTTTTGCAGTTTTGTTCTTTGATTTTTCTGTTTTTTTTGGTGATTGATTCAGTTGGTTGCCGAATGTGCGGAACGCAATATGATTATTGTATGCCTGCTTACACGGGACGAGCGGAAGACTATCGTGGTTGTGATTCGCTATACCGTGCCGGTTCAATTTTCAGTGGTTACGGTGAAGAGATTGCGGATAACGAGGGGCAGATTATTCGGGCGACGAATGCCGGAAATTTTGGTGCGACGATACCGGTTGATCGGTTTCGTTCTAATTCGTCCCGATTGGAACCGCGTTCGGGAACACAGATCGGCAGACCGCAACTAGCACCAACACCAAACGGTAACAATAGTACCGAAGAACCGGAAAACACCATACCGGGAATCGAAGATTTACTCCGGGAAAACATTCCGGTAAAACCGGCAATTCCAACAATTCATCCGCCGCTAACACGTCAGCCCGTTGAAACAATTCCGTTTTCAGCACAATCAGGAGAACCAACTTTCTCAATAGAAGATTTACGGCGGTTGGATCCAACGGTTACGGATATTAAAATCCTGAATGTCGAAGATTCCATCAACGCAAAGTAATTCGTATCTTTTGCAATTTATTCTCTCTGAGATTTTGAAAGTCTCGGCGGTCTAACAGCGAACTTGGTTGGGAAAATTTTCTGAAATATCAAAAAAACCTTCGTTTTCGGTATGAAATACAGAAAACGAAGGTTTTTCATAAAAAAATTATTCATAATAGCCGAGGCGGGAGTCGAACCCGCACGACCTTGCGGTCAGGGGATTTTAAATCCCCAGCGTATGCCATTTCGCCACTCGGCCTTTTATGGGTTTCAATTTATCACAACAAAACATCTTGTCAAGAGTCAGTAGGATTGCAACAGGCAATGCTTTTCCTTTCGTATTGATTTAATAACAGAATATTTCATTTTTATTTTTTAAAAGGGCAAACTGATTGGAGTCAATGAAGAGTCAACCGGCACAACCTTTCAGCGAAGTTTTTGATAAATAGCCCACCTCTTTTCGTATGTTTCGTGTTTAAAACGAACTTTTCTGATTCTATCGGATTAGGTGTCTCCCAGCGGAATAGTAATTTTCGTTAAAGGTTGCCCACCTGATGAATATTTGACAATTCCGGTGGGAAACACCTAATCCGGTAGAATCAGGAATTTTATTGGGCGGATTCGTGGATATTGGCGGCTAATTTGGAATAACGTTCGGCAATATCTGTTTTTCCGGTTTCGCGATACATATTGGCAAGATTTGAATACGGAATTGAAAGAGCCGATTCGTCAACGATTTTGTTTTTGACTCCGCGTTCAATTTGTTTCAATCCGCGTTCGGTCAACCGGATTGCTTCTTCACGCTGATCGGTCATCCAGTACGAAACTCCCATACTGACTAAAGTTTCCCCCAGTCTTCCGAGTGCTTCGGGGTTGATTTTCGGTAACAGTTTTTCAAAGACCGGTTTGGCTAAATCAAACCACTCAATCGCCGCCCGATGATTTTGGTTGCCAATCGCATGAATGGCTCCCAACCGAAAATATAACCGCCCAAGAAGATAAAAATCCGTATCACTTTTTCGATCTTTAATTCCCGCTTCCATGTAGTCCGCTGTAATCTCTCCATACTTCAATGCCGCAGAGTAATTCTTACGAAGTTGGAAAATCTGTACGGCATCGTAAAGCGAAAGACTGGTTTCCCATTGATATCTTCGTTGTAAGATCGGATCACGAGTTGATTCGATCAAATCGTTACCGGTATTCATTACGTCGTCAATATAGATTTCCATATCTTCTTGTTCCGGTAATCCGACTTGCGCGGCAAGAACACAAACCGCAATTTTGAACTGATATTCATTGGAAAACCGTTTGGCGGCAATCATTTCTATATCTTTTGTAATTTCTCTTGCTCTGGAGATCCATTTTTCGATGGATTCTTCTTTCTTGTCCCAACGTCCCCACGCCACATCACGCGCGGCTCCAAGATGAGCCTCAAATAAAACATCTTTCGCTGTTTGCCGGATTGTTTGGTTGTCGTGATCAATCAGACTCATTGCCAACCGGATTGAGTCGGAATGACATTCGATGGCAATTTCGTAATCAGGATTTTGACTCGTTCGGTAAAGGTCTCCAAGCATGGAAAGAGCGCGGGCTTTTTCGTGCGGATAACGATCACAAATTCCAATCGTTTCCTCCAAATAAAGTTTCGCTTCTTCAATCCGATTCATTCGAATCAATGATTGAATGTACGTTAAATGATAAGCCGGACGCCGTTCATCAAGTTTGATGGAACGTTCCGCGTGAATAAGAGCCGCATCGACATTCCCCGACATCATTTCGATTTGCGCAAGTAACCAAAATGCTTTGGCGTCATCGGGATTGATTCGAATTGCGTCACGCAAATCCCGCAAGGCTTCACTGGGTTGGTCGTTTAGGGTTGCTTCGGCACGGAGGACGAAAGGTTCCGACGAAACCGGTTCAATACCAATCTGTTTCACAAGCAAACTGTCGTCATCGGAGGGTGCGAAAAGGAACAAAACTCCTTTTTCAGGAAACACTTCGCCAATAATTGCTCCGGTTTCGTCTGGAATGAGTACGGGTTTTGCTTTGAGCAATTCTGTTTTGAGAACTTCCCGAACCTGTTCTTCGGGAAAAGGTTCGTCAAGTTGAACAACAATTGACTTTACGACCCGATCTTTAAAAATCACTTCGATGTGACTCAGAATTTCCGTTGCATAAAGATGTGCCGGTAAATTATCAACGGTTGTTTTTTGAAGCGGTTCACCCCAAAGTTCGGACAGATGTTTCAAGGTGGTTTCACCCGGAATAACACCTTGAAACGCTGCGGTTCGGACGGGCGGATGATACGGATCAATATTCTGATTATCTGTTACGGACGGATCAGCCACCGGACGCGGTTTCATTATTTCCGACACGGATTCCAACTGTTCCGGTAAATCCGGCGGCAACGGCGGTTTCGACATGGTTTTTTCAGATGTTCGTGAAGGAACCGCCGCCGCAACACGCAATGACGGAGTCACATCGCTCACCTGAACAGTTCGGCTTTCGTCCAACTCGCCAACCGCTGACCGGATTGTTGCGGTGTTCGCAACCGTTTCCGGTGTTGGCGTATCCACGTAACGGCGGCTGATTGCCGAATCGGTTTTACTCTGAAGTTGTGTTGTTACATAACCCACCGGTCCATCTTCGAGATAGACAAGCAATGGGTAATTCGAAGGTTCTCCTGAACCTTTGAGTCGGTTCGGCGGCATCAAAACTTCTTCAGCAAGCAATGATCCGCAAACGGTAATTAACGCTGTAACAAGCCAAAAACGATAAATCGGAAAATTCATCCTTGTTCTCCGATGCAAGAATTTAGGAAAAAATAGGTTGCCGACACTTTACCGTTTATTAGAAAACGTGTCCATAGCAATTTTCCCGATTGTTCCGTATTTTAGCGGAAAAAGGTAATCTAGTAAGATAAAAACGTAAAATAAAGAGTTTACAGAATTTTGCAAAACTCTCAAACTCACCATATCTCCTGTTTTAACACAAAGCGAACACGAGATAATGGATAATTTGTGTTGCCTTCCATTTTTGGAGTCAACAACATAGGTGGGCAACCTTTAACTTTAGGGCGACCTTTTGCTAAAAGGTCGCGTCGGCGATAGCCGACAGTGAATCAGATTAACGACGGCAAATTGTGTTGCCTTCCGTGTTGGAATCAAATTGCCGCCACCAACAGGGTACAAGTCGGCTATCGCCGACGCAACCGTTCAGCGAACGGTTGCCCACCCATTTTCGCCGACTGTGAATCAGATGAACAACGGCAAATTGTGTTGCCTTCCATTTTGGAGTCGAGTAACTAACTATAGGTGGGCGACCTTTTGCTAAAAGGTCGCGTCGGCATTAGCCGACAGTGAACTAGATTAACGCTGGCAAATTGTGTTGCCTTCTGTTTTGGAGTCGAGTACGAGTCAACCGGCGCGACCCTTCAGCGAAGGGATCGCCCACCAATCTTTTTTTCATGTTTTTCGTGTTCAAAAACACTTGAAAAGAAACCCTGAAATATTGCGAAATCGTTACTACCTGTTTGTAAACAGGGAACGATATCGGGAACATGATTCAAATATTTTAAAAAATGTTTCAAAGAACTATAGAGTTGGGCGATAAAATATCCGATAAAATGGGTAAATTGCATAATAAACAGAAATGTTTTGGAAAATTATTAGAAAAAATGAATTCTGTTCATTAGCAATCATTAGGCAAAAAAATTTGCCAAAAAATTCGCCAAAAAAATTACCGTGAACGATTGACCTTTTTAACAAACAGACACAAAGGTAAAAAAATCTTATGTCCGCAACAACTCTCTCTATATCACCCCCCCCCCCCTATTTTAACATTGAATTAA
>JAISBG010000244.1 GCA_031266315.1 Planctomycetaceae bacterium
TACAAATTCGCCGTCGTTCACACGGCTTAATTTGACGATCAGAATCATATTTATGGTTTTGGAAACCGATCGGGCAGAACCGTCTCCCAGTAAAACATTAAATACCGATGGGTGCAAACTGCCAAAACCGTAATTCCGCCATGGAACATAATCATTGTTTCCATCTGAACCGCCCCAAGCAGTTTTACCGCTCCCGAAATCGGGATACGGCGGCATTGTTGTCGGACTATTGAAGCCGCCGCCATCATTATTATAAACAACCGCCATGTATCCCCAATGTTTATGTTCTGCTGTTCTTGCGCCAAGATAGGAACAGTCTTTTTTCCCTCGTCCGGCATCGGCAGTGTTTTCACATTCGCCCATACGTGAATTAGGAACATGACGATCAGCAACAGCAAGAACATTGGACGTTCCGTCACTCCAGTACGCAAAAGTATCACGCGGTTCCCAACTCAATAATCGCCATAGCGATGCAGACCATGTAGTAACAGGAACCCGAAAAGGACTGGAAAAACGGTACGCAAATTCATCTTTCAGCCAGTTATCCCACCAAGCACCGTAAGCACCACTTGCACCTGTACTCCATCCGTCACTTCCACACATAGGAATAGCGTAATCACTTAACGGTCCCGGGTGATACGTGGCGGAACTAGTTGTAACCGGAGAATTATTAACAATCGAACCGCTTCGTCGTGACGGACAGTGCATGTAACTAACGGAGCCGAAAGAGTTTCTCTGTTCCGGTGATAGAGAATACCACCATGTCCCGTGAAATATTCGGTCGCACCCCGTTCCTCCGGTTACGTTTGGGTCGCCGTCGGACACAATGTTATACAAAGAGGTTTGTTCCATGTACGGGTAAAGCAACCCAAAAAACGCAAGACGCCCGCTCGTCCCGTCGCTAGTTTTTGGTGCTCCTTCAAGAGCAGCCGGCGGCAATCCTCCACGACTATCGTGAAAGTTGTGAATCCCAATTCCGATTTGCTTGAGATGGTTGATACATTGCATCCGTCGTGCTGCTTCTCTTGCAACTTGCACGGCAGGCAACAGAAGTGCGATTAAAACTCCAATAATCGCAATCACCACAAGAAGTTCGACTAACGTAAAGCCAAACGGTGAAGAACGAATGAGTTGTAAGAATTTTGCGGAAAAATATTGGGAAAGCCAACACTTTCCGCTCTCATTTCTTAACTCATCTCTATATACTGCCCCCCCCCCCCTCGATTTCCCATTTTAACATTAGATTTTTCACCGAATTGTTTAATGTGTTTTTCGGTGAATTTTCCGAAGCGTTTTCACTAAAGTTTTCCATGGTTGTATTCCTTATTTCATAAGGTTTCATTGAAATAATCGCGAAACATTTACCGCAAAACAATACGGCAAAAAATATGTATCGCCATTGAATGAGATTTAAAGTATATGCTGAACAGAGACAAAGATCAAGAGAAATCTTTCTTTTTTGAGAAAATTTTGTTGTTTTAGAATTTTACAGAGAAGATATAAAACAATTACCCAAACTGCACGAAAATATTGCCAAATATTCTTCGGGCGAACAGGCACAATTTATTTATGGCAACTTCTAAAAACCTTTATGAATATTTATTTTTTGACAAGATACACATGATTTACCGGATTTTATTTGATTTTTTATCATGTAAATTCTGTAAATCATGTCAAAAAATAGGTTTTTAGAAGTTGCCATAAAAGATATTTTAATACCCATTATACAATCGAAAAGAGAAGAGTTTTTAGAATTACCATTTGCTAAAAGGTTGCGTCGACGATAGCCGACTTGCCCTTATTTTCGGACGGCAATTCTGAGTAGAGTAGGTGAGTGACGCATCCCTCACCCCTCCTCCCACTGGACATGTCTATTTCCCCCATCCAGCGGTCATTGTTGTACTCGCCACAAGTTTTCACGAGTTGCCCAATGGCTATCGCTTGGCTTGCCAACCAGTTTTCGCCTCAGTTCGGTATGTTCCCACAGTCTGGTTATAACCAAACCGTTTCTGCCGTAGTGCGGATTAAATCCAAGCGGCACTCCTCACTTATCGGAAAAAACGAACAACAACCAGAGAGCCTTCGCTCCATCGGAATTGCCCGACTTCATCACTACTATGCTCTCATCCGACTCCCTATTCGATTCCATAATGGTTATGAATTCCCACTATGAATTGAATTCCATCGCTCGTCGCCAACGCGACGAGTACTTGTCCATCGAATAGGGTCTCTCAAGTTTCTGTCTCAACTTTCAACGCCCGCTGTTCCTATTATCCCGGATTGCCCGACGAATGCAAATACCTGTTACTTCTTCGTCGATACTAGACTTCGCCTTCGGGGGAAGGTTGGTCACAATCAAAACCCCTAACGAGACCAATACGGATTCACCTTTACGATTACGGCGGACATTTTTGTTATTACGAATCCCACCCCTGAGAATTACTTCCCAAAAGCGTCGCAAAACTACGTGACAAACAGGTTAATACACGATAGCATCCTCTCAGGCTACTAGTTAAAACAAACTTCTTGACGATACCCCCAAAGGGGCGAGATTATCAAATGAGGCGTATTCGGCGGTTGCGCTATCGCTCCACCGCCAGTTATGCACATCACACACCCCGGCGGGGTTAAGATTCAAAAATGAATATTCCTCTGAAATATTACGAATTTTTGTTATTTTTTATTTTGCTGATATTGATATTCGCCGTGTCCGCTTTGGGCTTTTGCCGGATCCATTGGCGGGGCTAACAAATCGTCTTTGTCGTTGATCGTTTTTTGTTCCAATTTCAAACGCGGTGATAAAGCGGTCAATGTTATCGGCAACGATTGACGGAAAATAATTTTGCGGCGATTCTCAATATTGTTGCCGATAATTGTTGCGGCGAACTGTTCCGGTAACGGATTCCGAACCGTTCCAATCAATAACACCCGATCTGTTGAAAGTAATTCGCTCATATCCAGCGATTTTTGGAACGTATTATAAAGTCCGGTTGATTCGTAACCGCCGAGAATGTTGTGTAACGATAAAACTCTGATAATGTAACCCAAATCAACCGACTGCGGATTGTACATCGCCACACGGCGAAGTGCTGCGTCGTTGGCGGCTTCTTTGGGAAGCAGTAAATCACGGAGTTCCCGACGCGGAGTTGTTTTTCCAACGGGAATTTTTTGTCCCGCTTTAACTGTACCAATTTCCTGAACCCAACGCCCGTACACCAAAATACAATCCTCCAATGTTGGAAACCATTGTTGCCATTCGAGAAAACCAACCGGAATTCCTTCTTCATCGGTCAATTGTGAAGCCGACGGTAAAGAAAAAAAAGATGTTGAATTGAGTGAATCACGAGAATCTAACCAACTTTGTCCGAAAAAACTTTTCGTTGCGCGAACTTGAACCGGAACATCTTTAATACTTTGCAAAGAATATTCAGGAATTTTGTTGTAAAATTCTTGAACGGAGTTGGTTTGCCAAATGGTCGGGCTAACCGTTTTAGGAGACATTCCGCCAAGACCGGCTCCCGGTAAACCGTTCCATGAAAACAACGTTAAAAAAGGAATAACTGACTCGGATATTTCCGACGGTACTTTCGGCGAAGAAATCAGTTGCGTTTTCAGTGAAAGTGAAAACTTCGCATCACCCGGACTGTAAAGATGTCCCCAATTACTGTACCGTAAATCACCGGTTTTGCCGTCAATATCCACAAGTGCAAATTCATTGAGAATCGCCTTGTCCGGTCGCCCCGATGCGGTAAGATAATATGTTAATGTACCGAAAAGTATAATCCAAAACGGAAACGTTATCCATGTCGCAACCGGTCGTTTCAGAATTTTATGTACGAAAAACCAGTCGAACAAGCCGACAACAAGCCAATAAATTGTTAAAATAATTAGAATGACCGAAAACGGAATAATACGAACATCGTCAAACCGGTCAAGCGCACTGCGAACCTGACCTGATATATCATTGTAACCAAGTTGGATCATCGCTCCTGAAATGGAACCGGAAGTTCGTGGCGGTTTTTCCGTATTCCATTGCAAAATATTTCTCACCAACGCAACACGGTCACGCCATGTATTAAGCGGTTTACCGCTTAAATCGCCGCCGAAATAAATAATTGTACCAAAACCGTGAGCACAACGAAGCACCAACGGCAAATCACCGTCGCGGACAAACGTAATACCGTGCGGTTCCGTAAAACGCGGCATTTTCAGAAACGGTGCTTCGTCGGTTCCATTCATAAAAACGGAACGTTTACTACCAACAAAAAGTTCCAACGGCGTTCCTTGCCGAAGTTCGGTCATTTCAGAAAAGTTGCCGGGCAAAAATAGTCGTAACGCACTGTCTGAATTTCGGAGGAGCGGCTCCGAATCCCGACCGGCACAAAAAAAGAGTTTACCGCCAAGACGAACCCAGTCATCAATCGCACGGATTCGCCGGCTTTGAACCGTCAGGTTTTCAAATTGTTGCGGTTCCGTTGTTGTCAAAACAATCATTTCAACGGCTTCAAAACCAAACCATTGTTCCGGTAATTCCGAAAACGAATTAACTTTAACAAGAATTGGTCGCCGATCTTCCCGAAACGATAACTCCGCAACCGCTCCCTGTAACCCAATGTCGTCGTTGCCGACAATAAGATAAATCGGTCGTTCATTCGGAATCGATTCGCAAAACCGATCTTGAAAATGGTTTTGCGATTGTTCTTGTAACGAGGTTAAAGTTTTCTGTTTCAGCGGATTGCCGGAAGGATGAATCTGTTTTTGCACGGAAATACCGTTTTTCGTTTCGATTTTAACGGTTAGTTTCCCTTCTTTCCGTCCTAATTTGGCGTAAACTAATGCCCGATTTCCATGAAACGGAATAGCGTATTGGTAGGTAATTGGTGTTCCGTCGGAATCCGAACAAGAAATCGAAAGACGAACCGGTTGATTTTCTGTTCCCGTCCATTCAACTGTAACCGGCGTCCAGAGACCGTTTTTGTAAAAACCTTCAATTCCAACCTGAACCGACCTGATTTCAAACGGCGATTCCGCAAAAAGCGGAAAAATAAATACGCAACAGAATATTGTTGTTGCAAGAAATTTAATCTGGTACATAAAAGTAGTGGGGAATTGATAACAATATTTTCTGTAAGCATAAGGTGGGTGATCCGCCCGCTGGGCGGTCGCGCCGGTTGACTCGGCGTTAGTTTCCAAAACGGAAAGCAATACAGTTTACCGTTATTAATCCGGTTCACTGTCGGCGAGTACACCGACGCGACCTTTCAGCGAAAGGTCGCCCACCTTGCGGTCGCTTTACTTTTAATGAAAATTACACGGATAATAAGGACTTAATTTGTTACTTCATTTGTTATTCCGGTCATTATTTGTTGTAACTCATCGGCGGATTGGATATTGGGTTGAATCACTTTGCCGTCTTTTCCGTACAAAATCATACACGGCGGAGTGGAAATACCCCAGTAAACGGCAATGGGACTTTCGAGTCCGCCTGCAGTATAAAGTTGAGTCCATGAAAGAGCGGCTTTGGCAACGGAAGTTTTCATTGTCTGCGAATCGGCATCCAGATTCACACCAACAGGTTGTAATCCTGTTTCGGTAAATTTATCGACAACCGGTTTGATAAGAGCAAGAGAGGACACAGAAGAAGCGTCCCAGAAACAAAGCAAAACAAGTTTTCCTTTAAGCGCAACAATATCGAATGGTTTTCCGGCGGCGTCGGTTGTTTGAAACGGAATTTCTTTTCCTGTTGCAGTTAATCGGCGGATGGCACCTTTTGCTTTTTCGCCGAGAGGTTTTCCGGCGGCGAGTTGGGCAACTTTGGTGTACCATTTGAGCGGTTCTTCCGCAGACCGTGCGGACATTTCGCGATAAACCGCCAATTGCATCATTCCTTCGATTCCGGCTTCCGTTTTTTCAAACTCTGTTGCCATTGTTTCAAGATTTTCAAGCCATTTCGAATACGCCCGCATATCGTCTCCGCCTGTTTGCATGGACAAATAATAATCGGTCATAATTTGCCGGCTACGGACATGAGCCGCTAATTCTTCGTTACCGGGTTTGTTCACTGTTTTGAACAGAGTCTCCATTTGTTCGCCGCCGTCGGGAAATTCGTTACGGCTCGTTGCGTCCATAATTGTATCAGCCAATTGACGAATCCAATTTTCGCGTTCTTCTTCTGTTGAAACTTTGGCGATAATCTGGATAATTCGAGCAATCACTTCTTTGTGTTTCGCGGGTCGTTGATCCGCCGGAAGTTTTGGGATTTGCGATTGAATTTCCTGATATTCGTTCATTAAAGCAACCACTTCATTACTCGCCGGAGCCGAACTTGTCTGAGCGGCGGCTGGTAAAATAAACGTGTAAGAGAGTTGATTTTCGTCATAAATTTTCGGCAAATCAATTGTCCGCCAATTATTGTCCGAAATCTTTACCAATGTTCCGAGAGCAATCTGCACTGTTTTTTCACCGTCGCCCGCCGTTACCATTGCGTTTTCATAGACGAAGAGGTCTTTACGGTTACTCCGGTCATTGCTCGGCACCACGCCCGGCAAAACCGCATTGAGTTGATACCATTCGACGGCGTTACCGTTTTTCAGGGCAACAGATTGAACGGCGGCGGCAAATCCGGTTTTTATCGCGGCAATTTTTTTAGTAACAGAATTGTTCAGAGATTCGCCGAGAGCCAGTTCTTTGAGTTCCTCGTCGCTCAACGTAACACGCAGAAAACGGTCAACGTCATTTTGTGCCAATGCCAATACGATTTCACGTGAAATTTCTTCTGCGGAAATTTCTTTCCAGTAATCAATCGTCTTATCCTCATTAGCATCAATTCCCCAGCGCGTTCCTGCACTATTAAGCCAACGATATTGGTCGGCTTTACCGTTACCATTTGAGTCGATGTCGCGATAAACTTCAACTCCGTTTTGGAAATACGACCATTGATCAACGCGTCCATCTCCGTTGGCGTCGGAAAAAACGCGAAGCGTATTTTTTTGCGGACCAAGAATAATAAGTCCGCGTTTATCGTCGGAAACTTTGATTTCGCATTGTTTTGCGTCTTGTTCTGAGGGCAGGTCAGTAGTAACATCGCTCTGAACCGGACGATAACTCAATCCCTGCTCAAGTTGTGTCCGTAACGGAGATTCCTGAGCGAAAACGGAACCTATTGAAAATAGAAACAATAGGCAAACAAATATTGTAATTCTCATATTAAAAAACCGTGTACCTTAAATAAAAGTTTTCGTTATACCGTAGCCGGTAGAGGCGGTAGGCTTCGCCCTTGAATAACCGCTCCGCGTTGCTGCGCTTGCGTGTTCAGGGACGTGAATTTTAAAAGGGCTTTAGTATAAACATTGTCAAAAGGAAAAGACAAACAATTAAGCAATTATTTTACACCGGACGCCAAACATTGCAAGATAAGACCTTGTGCACAAATAAGTAATCCGAAATTTAACATGAATTCCATGAAAAATGTTCCTAAAAAAGTCCATAGGACTTACTGAGTACCTTCTAAAAACCTTTAGCAAGACGAGATATACATATTCATTTATGCTGTGTTAAGGTTCTATTCGGTATTTTTCAAAAGACTGAAATTAAGTTTTCGCAACCTCATTTTCAACCTAATTTTTCTGACAAAACAACCTCAGTAGCAAAAATAATAAAAAAATATCCAAACCTCATTACTTCATTAAAAATTATCAATAAGGTAAAATGAGGTAATGAGGTTGGTTTTGAGAAATCCATTTTGCTACTGAGGTTGTTTCGTAAGAAAAATTAGGTTGAAAATGAGGTTGCTATTAGATTGTTTTTACGTCATAGTAAAAATCTAGTGAATCGTCAAAAAATATCAATTTTATAACTCACGCAGTATAATTTGTATCTATTCACGTAACTATTGTAAAATATTCCTTCGCCCCGCAAGGGGCAATGCGTAACAACCCACCGCAACGCGGTGGGTTGTTACGCCCCCCATAAATCATCGCCCTGTAAGGGCAATGGTGTTTGCGGTTTTACCCGCTGCGTTGCGGCGGGCTGGCTTGTACTGCCCTTTCAGAGCGGAGGAAAAAAAACTTATTAACGAAAATTCCACTGAAATATTATACATTTATTAAAAAACGTAACCGGTTGAACATTTCCTCTTTTCCAATGAAGAGAGGAAATGTTCTTACCCGAACCTGTTTTAGTAACTGTAATAAATATTACGGCAACTCCGAAGTATCGCCGCCGCGAATTGTTCCGAGTGCGCCCCAAGGTCCGTAAGTGGACGGTCCTGAATATCGCCACCAATCACCGGTGTAATCGGGACGACCGGCGAGTTGTGTAATATTTCCGCAACCAATTGTTTCGGAAATGAATCGAACACTACCGTCAACTAGTGCGCCGTTCACGCCGCCCGAATGATAACTACTCGCCGTCAAAAAATTTGAACGAAAAATTACGAAAGTTAAACCTCCATCGCCGGTTCCTGTTGAGGAATCAGCACAGGACGGTTGGTTTGGCGGGAGAATCGTATTGACAGCGTGTTGTTTCCGCCCATCTCCCCATGCCCAACCTTTGATACTGCGTGTATCACTGCTGACAAATGTTCCGTTATTACCCCGTTCCGCCGCACAAGCGGAAGGAACACTGTCACGTTTAATCGCACTGTTATACACGATTCCGGAGCGGACTTTGTTATCTTGGTACGATTCCGAAACGGCGATTTCCGCGAACAATAATGAGTTGCTTGTTCCGTCTGTTACATGGGAAAAAGTAATTTTTCGACCATTTCTCCCATAAAACCAAACGCCGCGGAAACCGATCGGTGAATACGAATTAGTCCATTCGGGCATATCACCGAAATTCCACGCGTAATTGATACGCCCCCATTTTTCCCCATTTTTGAAATTTGTGGAACTTTCTGAGGGACAACGAAAAGTCGGTACTTGTGTTGCAAACGGATTTCCCGGAAAATCGTTGACCATGTTTTGTTCGCCTGTTTCAAAATCGGTTTCCGTTCGGGTCGTTATCGAAAGATAGTCAACGGCGGACGGAAACGGGTGAATTGAACTATCGGCAATGGCTTCATCGAGCCGTGCAATAATCGTATCGTAAAGAGTCTGCTGTTCCATAAAGGAAAGAAGCAGGGTTGTACTGGAATACACATTGGCTTCTGTCCTTCCAGTTAATTTACTATTGTAACCCATCCAGAGCGGGTCTTCTATCGCGCTGGGAATCCGTTTATGTGCCGCATGAAAATTGTGAACGGCAATTCCCAGTTGTTTGAGGTGATTGGTACACTGCATCCGCCGGGCGGCTTCCCGCGCGGCTTGAACCGCTGGTAACAATAATGCAATCAAAACACCAATGATTGCAATCACGACCAAAAGTTCGACCAGTGTAAATCCGAATTTAGTAATTTTCATAACAATTTATCCTTTCAAAAAAAGAGAAACAAATAAAATAAACAAACAAATAACAATTTTACGGTGTTGCTGATTCACCGCCGGAACGAGTTCCTAACGCTCCCCAAACACCGAAATCAGACTCGCCCAAAAGTTTTGGTCTTGCGTCAGCCGGAGCGACTCCGCTGGTCTGATTATTGATTGTGTTACTGATGAACCGAATACTTCCATCACACAACGCCCCATTAACACCGCCGGAATGAAAACTCGTCGGCGGTTGAACCATTGGATTGGCAATATCACTTTTATCAACACACGAAGGAGAGTTCGGGGGTAACATCGTATTGAAATGAGTTGAGATTGTAAA
>JAISBG010000321.1 GCA_031266315.1 Planctomycetaceae bacterium
TGGTTTTGGCAGTTATCATCCGGGAATTTGTAACTTCCTCAAAGGCGACGGTTCGGTCATTCCCGTTCAGAATAATACCGCCGATATTATGTTACTGATGTTGGCAGATGTCAGCGACGGCGGAATACCGGAATTACCTTAATTGTAATATTTCAGTGGAATTTTCGTACAGATAAAACTCAAGAAGTCGGCAAACATAAAGTGGGCAACCGTTCGCTGAACGGTTGCGTCGGCGATAGCTGACTGTAAACCAGATTAACGATGGCAATTGGTGTTGCCAACGGTTTTAGAATCCAATTGCCAAACAAAATCAGGGGCAAGTCGGCTATTCTGACCTCGTTAGAGGTCAAATATTTATAAAACAAATGTTGCGGTATTTAACCGACCCTTTGGGTCGAATATTTATAGAACAAATGTCGCGGTATTTAACCGACCCTTTGGGTCGAATATTTATTCCGACTCGGTTGCTATAAATATGCGACCCCTAACGGGGTCAGAATAGCCGTCCGAAAACAAGGTACAAGTCGGCTATCGCCGACGCAACCTTTTAGCAAAAGGTTGCCCACCTGATGATTGCCTACTTTTAACGAAAATTCCACTGAATAATAACCATTTTTAAATTTTAAAAACAATATGAAAAACTATTTGATCCTTTTTGTTTTCGTATTTCCTTTAATTCTCGGTTGCGGTCATCCGAAAGTAACGGGAACAGTCAAATTCGACGATGGGACACCATTAACATCGGGCGGTGTTGCGTTTATCAATTTACCGTATCAAGCAACCGGAGCGATTAAATCTAACGGCAGTTACGAAATGTTCGAACTGAAATCGGGAGACGGTGTTCGACCAGGAACATATCAGGTAACTGTTTCGGCAACAACCGGCGGCGGAAGTGATGGAGTTCCGCTTGTTCATTTAATTGATCCGAAATTTGAAAACCCGTCCACTTCCGGTTTAACCTGCGAAGTTAAAGGAAATACCGTATTCAATATTACCGTTACAAAACCGGTAAAATAATTGATATACAAATTGATATACTCCTCACACTTGAAAATTCCTGATTACATCGGATTAGGTGTGCAATTATCGAAAAACAAAATGTAACCGTTCACGATTCCGTAGTCCGTAGGACTTTAACATGGATAACCCCGTGCAAGTGCAACGCAGCACGGGGTAACACCACCCTCCACAACGAACTGCGTAGCAGTTCAACACGTTCACGGCAAGAATAAACGTTTTCGGTTGAACTACTACGTAGTTCGGTTGGTGGGGGCGGCTTGACCCCCGTGCTGCACTCCGTTTGCACGGGGTTATCCATGTTAAAGTCCTACGGACTTGAGATTCTGGAACGAATAATGTCATCACCTTTTACTTTGGTTTTATCGTGAACAGTTGTAAAAAAATAAAACACCTAATCCGGTAGATTCAGGAAAATTCGATTTTCTTGATTGATTCCGAAAAACCGAATAGCCTGATAGTGCCTTATTTTCGTTACTAATTAGTTGGTTCGGCGAGCGGTTTGTTGGTGGAGCGGGTTTGGTGCGGGAAACGTCTTGTTTTTGTTGCGGAATTTTTTGCGTAATGAGATCGGATCATTCCGAAACCTAGCGAAACAGCGGTTCCCCAAAATGCCCCGCCCGAAATATCAATAAGAAATGGTATCGATAACCGCATCAGAAGTTCAAATAAAATTAAAAGTATTACAAGAAAAATCGGTGACGAAAACGGTTTTCGTGTCGTTAAAACAAGAACCGTCAGAAACGCCAACCAATAATAAGCAGCAAAAGTTCCGCGATGAACAATGCCAAATGATTGATCTGTTCCTCCGGGTACTTCAAACGCAATCCAATTCGGCATCACCGACGCCAAACGAATCATTGACGGAGAAACCAACCAAGGCATTGAAAGCGGTGTTGTGTCCCGAAGCCATGCTTCTAAAGATGTCCATTCAGGATGACTAAACCCCGGCTGTTCCAGCGAACCAGACCAATCAGGCAAATCAGATAAACCTGAAGAAATCCGAATAGGATTAACCGTCTCAGGAATATATTGCGAACAATTACTAATTGATTCGGAAAAAAAACGACGGTACAGAGAATTGGTTAAGAATGATGTAACATAAAACGTGTATTCCTTGATTTTGTCCGCTCTGATTTTTGAAGAGACAAGTAAAACCAATCCGGCACGTTCAAATAAATCTGTTCCATGCCGTTCGGTCAAATCTGTTTCAGGAAATGAAATCGGTACAGAAGGCGTTATACCAAGCATTAGCAACGATTGCTTGTCAAGGATAATTTTGGCATCAACACCTTTTTCATCATCTTGCCGGGTTTCGCCCAACATTTCGAGCAACCGTTTTTCGTTACTGAATATCGCCGCCCAAGTCGTTTTACCTTTTTCGGAACCGGAAGCAACAGGATTTGTTTTTTGTAACTCTTTGGTGATCCAATTGAAAAAAATCTCTGAAGCCTGCTCCGCGTCTTGATAGCGGCTTTTACCGAAAAAAAGTTCCTTCCATGCACTAGAAGAGAATGGATCAAATTGAGTATTCATCAAAAGAGGACTCATCGCTTCCGGTAACGGAAAAGAACGGTATTCGGAGGATTTTAATGTAACCGAATGACGTAAATTCACTTCAAATTCCGGCGGAAACCACAATGTCCAATTTTGGGAAAGAATCGGAATGTCCACCGAAGGATATTGCGGTTTCAATGTTCGTTGATCGCTCAGAGGAATATTTTGGTGAGAATATTCCAACGAAATAGAAACAAAACGAGTCCCTTCCGGTAAAGAAACAACAACAATATTTTGTAACGACGGTTTCGCCGATACCGAATGTTGCTGATCGGCAACATGATTAATGTTCCGTTTTTCTGCACTGTCTTGATCGTTTTCATATTCCGGCTGCCATGAAATTCGCTGGTCATCACGCCAAACCGCATGGACATTGCCGACATTCATGCCGTCGGGCAACCGAATCCGAAGCGAATCTTTCCCATGATTTTCCAGCAGGAAAATTGCATTGTCTTTGACAATACCTTCCGACTCGTACTGAGTGTCAAGACGGAGTGCCCAAATCCACGCAGACGGCAATGTTTCTTCACGGCTCAAACGTTGAAGAGTAAGCGGAGGTTGTAACGAAAAACGAGTCTCCTCTTCCGGATCATACCGAAATGCCGACCGAATTTCCTGATAACGATACCATTCCGTCGGAACAGTCGGAATTGATTTGAGTCGGGAATTGACAACATGATATTGAAACAATTTCGGTGATTCGATATAAATTTCTCCTTTCTGAGTTGCCGCTAAAGGCAATGCCGCCAGCGGAACCGGCATGGAATCCGAAAGAGGAACCGAAGAAACCGCCCGAAATTCAAACGCCGCCGTTTGCGGAACCGCCGGACGAATCTCCCACGTTTCACCGCGAATTATTGTATCAGAAACGTGTTGTTGTTGTTGTTCCAAAAACGGAAGAATTTCCTGCTGTTCTTTTTCGGACAATAAACGAACTTGAAGCGGTTGAATGGACTCCGAAGTACCCGACCAAGTCCAATGTTCATTCCGACTATCCTGATTTCTTTCACGAAGTCCCGGCATTAAATGAACGTAAACCCGATCAACCGACGAATCAACCGGTTGGCATCGAAAGCGGAACGACGGAACAAGTTCTTTCTCTTTGAGTAAAATATTTCCGATAATTTCCGCACTATAATTCGGTTTCAGGCGTTCTATACCGAATCGGATTTCCTGCGTTTGCGTATTCAGAGGAAAAAGGATTCCCGAAGGCGGATCACTAAAATATTGACTCAATCGTGAATCATAATGCTGAATCTCAAACGCCGAATAATTTTGGGAACGATATTGTAAATGATACGGAATCGTCGATTGAACCGCAACGGCAATGTAATGAGATTCGTCCCGACGGCGTGGCAACGAAAGCGGCGAAACATCACTCAAACGGAAATCGTTTTGCAAATCGGATTGAAAACGTCCGGTCAACTGAAGACGAAGCAATTTACGTAACCGAAGCGGATGTTTTAATTGAACGGAAAGGATTTTCAACGGTTTTTCGTCTTCTCCCAAAGATTCCGAATGGCTGAAAAGTGAATCCTGTACATCAATTGTGTTCCACGTGAGAATTTCATCACCGCCGGAAACCTTCGTTGAATCAACCGTCCAGTAAACACTTCGTATCGAATCAATCGTCCAAGAAGGCGAAATCGGAAATTCAAGCGTGTAACAATTTCCATCGGTAATGTAACAATCAACAATCATATTCCCGCGAATTTCATTGTTGCCCCATTGAACCTGCACCGCACTGTTCAGATGGACACGGGGAACATGCGAAGCCAAATCCACCGTAATTTGAGAATCCTCTTCAAAAAACTGAAACACAAATTGTTCCCAATCTCCGCGATCCACCGGATTACGCGGTGTTACCTGAACAGCGCGTTCACAGGAAATATTCCGTACCAAAAACGGACTCTGAACGTGAACACCGCAACGTGTCTCTTTCCAAAATACATTGGAAGAAACAACCCGGACACGCGGTAACGTCCACGATTGGTTTTCACGAATCGAACAAACCGCTTCAAGTGTCAATTCACGCGGCTCTTCTTTGCCGACACCGGAAAAATCAATGTGAATACGAGTTGCCGACGAATTTTCCGCTACAGTTAATGAAGACCAAGAAACAGACTGTTCTCCGTACCGAACATCAACCACACGAAGCGGCGATTCCAATTCCAAAAATAATTCGTTCAATCGTGCGTCCGATTTGTCGAAAAAAATCTTTGCCGTTACATCGATTCCTTGCGGTGCAATACTGTAACGAATTGTTTGCTGAACCGCTGTTTTCTGACGTGCAGGTTGTAACGTTTCGTCGTGAGTAATCGTCAGCAAAAACGGTATATTTCGCCCCGGCAAAATCCGCCACCGACGAACATTCGGCTTTTCCTCCTGCACTTTCCGGACTTCCGAAATTTGTTGCGCTTGCGGTATTTGCGGTGTAACAGGTTCTTCCATAACAAGACCAGTCGAAATAACCGGAATCACCGAAACCGGCAATTCAAGTAACAACTCCACTGCAGGACAAGGCGGAAATGAAAAATTGAACGATAAATCACGTTGCACATCGTTTCGGCTTCGAAGCGACCAATGAAACCGAACCTGCTGAATTTTCGTTTCTTTTTCATTGGGAAGAATCAAATGAATCTTGTCTTCCGGTTCACGGACAAGCGGAACAGGTGTACCGTTGTCCAAAGTCGGCTGATCAATCCAAAATCCCAACGAATCAAGCGAAATCGAATTTCCGGTTTTTGCAGGATTGGATTGAATTTCGAAACAGCCTTGTCCTTGAACCAGCTGCCGACCTTCTAATTTTGCTTCAAGAACAATTCGCGTTAAACCGTTCCATTCTTCAGGATTGATCTGTCCTGAATTTTGCTTCGATAATTCCGTCCATTGCTCAAAAACTTTGCGGTCTAACGGTAAGTAACGACCGGGACCGTAGGGCCAATCATCAATCCGATCCAACGGAGCCAGCCAACGCCGAAACCGAATCGGTTCCGTATTATTATTTTTCCGGTTCTCGTCCTGCCCGAAGCAAACTATTGCCAGTCCCGCAAATACAAGCAGGATAAATAATTTTTGAAACAAAATAATCCGTCTAATATTACAATAAATCATATTTTTTGTAATCCTTTATTGGAATTGAAGTCCTTTCATTGTCCGTGAATAGTTACATTATTTTTTGTAACAAACCAATCAAATGACTATCAGAAATAGACACGTTACGTAAACGATTCACTATTGTTCTCAACAATTTATTCTCTGTTATTTCGTTTGGATTTCAGATAATCGCGGCAACGGTTCAGAAATATCTGATAGCCTTCGCTTTGATAATCAGGATAACTCCAAGGTAAGGCTTTCCATTTTTTTTGTACAAATAATAATGTTGTTTCGGCAAAAATTCCGTCGGCAAGATAAATCCGGTGAGCGTGATCTTTGGTCGATGCCAGAATCAATTTTCCAAGATCAAGATAACCGGGGTCAAGATTCAAAGGTCGTTCAATGGTTTGATGTTTCAGAATTGTTTGAAATTCGGTTTCCCAGTCATTTGTTAGACATTTGATTTTCGGGAGTTCCGACGGATCAATCAGATTTTGGAATGCCCATAATCGTTTCGGTAATATTTGACCCATTGTCGGAGCATAATAATCGGTAAATGTTTCAAACGGAAACGCTTCGCTTTCCAAAATAATCGTACCAAAATACTCCTCAGCACGCTGCCGCGCCCAAGTGAACGCGGTATCCAGAGAACTGAATACCGCCATAAAAAGAAGTACCGGAAACGGTTGACGTATTTGACCCATATTTTTGTTTTTTTAATCTTAAATTTTTTATTGTTTCAAATTTTTAGAACTTCCCATAAATTGCCGTTTCAAAGCGGCTTCAAGACGTTGACCGCGTGCGTTGGAATTAACGAGTTTTCCTTCACGGTCAATAAGAAACATTGTCGGATACGCTTTGATTCCGTATTGACGTTCAATACTTGGCAATCGTTTGGAAACAGTCAACATTTCCGAAACAACCGTCCAGGAAATATTGTGTTCCTCGATCATTTTTTTCAGGTTTTCCGGTTTATCACCGCCGATACCAACAATTTCAAAACCTTGATCGTGATATTGTGCGTAAATTTCTTTCAAGCGCGGTAGTTCTTCAATACAAGGAACGCACCATGAAGCGAAAAAATCAACCAGAACTACTTTACCGCGTAACGTTTTGATGTCGAATTGTTTTCCGTCCAGCGAAAAACCTTGCAAAGTAAATTCCTGACCAAGACGTTTTGTAGCAGAATTAATTTGTTTGAGCATTTCCTGATAAGCCGGTAATGATTCCGATTGGAGGATTGCGGTCAATTCTTTAAGCCCCGTTTCGATTAGTCCTTTCTTTTTCAGTTTTAGTTCCGCAATTTCCATCCATTCGATGAAATTCAACGCAAACCCGTTTGGAAAATCAATCGGTTCACGACGGAGTAACGAAAAAAAGATTTTCGTAATTCGTTCAAATTCTTTTTCGTTCGGATTTTTCTTGACAAACAAATCAATTTGCCGTTGTAAATCCAGCAATCTTGCTTTCTTGGCTTCACGTGATTTCGGCATGAGCGTGTCCAACTCATCAAGATAAGATTCCAATTTTTGAACAGTATCAGGATCATTTTCCGCTTTTGCCAAACCAAACAGACCTTGAAATTTGAACAGAAATAGTTGAGAACGCAACGGCTCTTCCGGTTTGCGGCTCAATGCCGTATCGGTAATTTCGATAATAAATTTCGCTTTTCGGATAAATTCGTTCAACGATTCTTGTTGCGAATGATCAGGCGGAGTTGGATCTTTCTGCAACATTTTTTGTGCATATTCCAAAAGTTCTTTAGGAGTCTTATCGGTTGGAATGGCATAAATATCCGTTGTTTGTCCTGTTTTTACCGGTTGCTGCGCCGGTGATTGACCGCACGTAACCAAAACCGACAAACAAATGTTACAAAATAAAACAACGAACCATACCAATATTCCGAAACGAATAAATACATAACGCATGATCAATTTTCCTTTCTTGTGTTATATTTTAATTTTATTCTTATACTGTGTTAGAGTATATTGGATAATTTTCAAGTTTTAAATAATTAT
>JAISBG010000325.1 GCA_031266315.1 Planctomycetaceae bacterium
TTAGAAGGCTTGAATGCGTTTATCGATCAGTATGCAGGAACGAAAATAACACACCTCTTTCTGAATCCCAACGCCCAAACCGCACGGTTTCAAAGTCAAACCCGCAGTACCATTTGGGATACGGAATCGAAAGAACTGTTTCCCAAAAACGCAAAACTGCTCCACGAACGCGGTCTTGATCCGTATAAAATTTGGATTGACCGTTGCCGTGAAAAAAAGATTTCACCTTGGATTTCTATGAGAATGAATGATGTTCACAATGTAGAGAAAATAGATAATTTTTATCACAGTAGTTTTTGGCGTAACAATCCTTCTTTTTGGCGAGTCCCCAATGAAAAAAACGGCAATTGGAATAATCGGGCATTGAATTACGCTCACCCGGAAGTTCAGGAACATCAAATGTCGTTTGTCCGTGAACTTTTTGAACGTTATGATTTCGACGGTTTGGAATTGGATTGGATGCGATTCGGTGGGCATTTAACGCCGGGAAAGGAAAAAGAAGAATCGATCATCTTAAACAAATTCATGCAAGATGTACGAAAAATCGCCCGCGAATGGGAAAAAAAACGCGGTCATCCTATTTATCTTGCGGCGCGTGCTCCGTATGATCCTGATGTTGCCGCTGCTTGCGGTATGGACGCGTTACAATGGGCGCGGGAAGGTTCTGTTGATCTCGTGATTCCAACTCCATTTTTTATGACAAGCGATTTTGATATTCCGGTTGAACGTTGGCGCGAACGGCTGGATTCCGGCACTGCCGGACATTCGGTTAATGTTGCTGTTGCGCCGGGAATAGAAATGCACGCACTGGCTTATCCCAACGGAAAACAAATTCGAAACGATTTGGCAATTCTCTATGGTTTTGCCGCCTCCGCCCGTTTTCGAGGTGCGCGTAACATTTATCTGTACAACTGGTTTGATCCCTTACCCGGTCATATCGTGTCTTCTTTCTGTCCGGTTGACGAAAAAGATTATCGTACTTTTTTAGAAAAAGGAATCGGCGATGATGTTGTTCTTCAATCAATACAACGGTATCCGGTATGTTATCATGATATTGTTCCGGGTGTGAGTAGTCATGTTCAACTTCCGCAAACGCTAAATCCAGAAGCAAAATTTGCCGTTTCGCTCGGTCAGAAACCGGTATCAGGTAAACTCCGGCTGATTGTCGGTTTGAGTAACAGTGAAGGTGTGAAAAAAACGGTTTGTTCGGCAACATTAAACGGCACGAAAACAGAAACCGTAACAGATACGGTTTTTGATTCTCTCAGTAAAGATGTTGTTCGGGCATTGTGTTTCGATTGTCCGCTCGCCGCAGCCCAAAACGGTATCAATACAATGACCGTCCGACTAGAATCAGGAAACACACCGCAAATCGTTTGGGTGGAACTGAAAGTAGAACCGGATAGAAAATAACGAAGAGATCGTCCTGCCTTTGTTGGTTCGTCGGTGATTGCTTCCCAATATTGACATTCAATATTCTTTCAGATATGTTTTGTTTTTAATCCGTTGTTCCACCTTGCGGAACTAAACCAACCGTTAAATTTACTTACTTTTACTTTTTAAAAAACCATGAAAACATTACATTATTTTATTTTTTGTTTTATTTTTGTTGTGATGTTTCTGAATAATTTTGATGTTTTATTCGGTCAAGATGTTTCTCAGAAAATTGAAACGAAAAATCAGGCAATATCAATTGCCCTTCTTTTGAATGGTCAACCCGATTTTCCAATGGATGCCGAGTCCGATGTGTTCGCGGAAATTGTCGGACGTATTGGTAAAACAACAATTATTCATCCGGCAAACGATGGAAAATTTATTGACCGAAAAGGTAAAACCGCTTTTTTGGAACAATTTGATCATCTCTGGATTTATCAGCCTGAACCGTTACAAGAAAATTCGCCTTTCTGTACACCTCAAACAGTTCAGAATATTCGGCACTATGTCGAAAACGGACACGGTGTTTTCCTGAGCGGCGGGATTGCGGAACTCTTGAAATTGCTCGGTCTTGACGAAATACAAACAAAAATAATGGACTTTGGGAATGATCGTTGCCAATTGGGACTAATTTCTGAAACAACAACTCGTTCTCTTTTTACCGGACTTCGGGAAGACGGCGGTGTTTTTTGGTTTTCAAATGCCGCTTTTTTTATCTACGATAATTTCGTTGCGCCAAAAGGAAAAATTCTGGCACAAAATTCCGGCGGCGGAACTTCGCCGTTGATTGAATATCAATTAGGTAACGGAAATAAAAAAGGAACCGTTCTCGTTCTGCCTTGGAGAGTAGGACGGCTTTATTATGAATCTCCCAAAGGTTATCGGAACAATTTTGAAAAGTTGCTTTCAAATTTGTTAAATTATCTCAACGGCACCGAAATTCCTCTCGGCGAAACTCCTTCAAAATTCGACAAAGAAATTATTGCACTTAAACTTGCGATTCAAAATCTTTCCGAAACATTCGGTAACAAATATCCCAATGCTCAAAAATATCTTGAACAACTTAGCGTTATCGCTCATAACAATGATACTGTTGCGTTAAATCAACTTCGCCGTGAAGCGTTGTTGGCGAATCCGTTACTGAATTTCGACCGTCTCCTTCTTATTCGGCGCGGTGAAAAACAACTTGGTTTACCGTTAAATTATTCGGCAAATTCAAGTCTTCCGAAAACCGGATACGAAAATCAACTCGCTGTTCTTTCCAATTGGAAAACAACACCCGATCTTTCCACACTCCTCGAACCTTCTCATGGACGATTTATTGGTGATGTCGATCTTCATTTCGATGCAAACCGGCTTCTTGTTTCAATGGTCAATGAGCAAAATCTATGGCGGGTATTTGAAATGAAAATTGACGGAACCGGATTACATGAAATTCCGTTGATTCCTGATTCTGATGTTGATAATTACGATGCTTGTTATTTACCCGATGATCGAATTGCGTTTTGTTCTACGGCGTGTTTTTCCGGTGTTCCTTGTGTGGGCGGAAGCGATTTTGTCTGTAACCTTTATCGACTCGAACACAACGGCGATATTCGGCAACTAACTTATGAACAAGATCAGGATTGGTGTCCAACCGTTCTCAATAACGGACGATTATTGTATCTTCGGTGGGAATACACCGATCTTCCTCATGCGTTTTCGCGGATTCTCTTTCACGCCAATCCCGACGGAACCGACCAACGTGAATATTACGGAAGTGGTTCTTATTATCCGAACACAATGTTTTTCGCCAAACCAATTCCTGATCATCCGACAAAGTTTGTTGCTATTGTCGGCGGACATCACGATCAACCGCGAATGGGTGATCTTGTCCTTTTCGATCCGGCGTTGGGACGCAGTGAGACCGAAGGAGCGATTCAGCAAATTCCGGGTTGGAAAAAACAAGTCGAACCGGTGTTGCTTGATCTTACCAATGTTCAAACGTTTCCGAAATTTTTGCACCCTTATCCGCTGAACGAAAATTATTTTCTTGTTTCAGCAAAACCAAGTCCGCAAAAACCATGGGGAATTTATCTTGTTGATGTGTTCGACAATATGGTTCTGATTCACGAGGAACCGAGTTACGCTATGTTTGAACCGATTCCTGTGCGAAAAACATCACGACCGCCGGTTCTTCCTGACCGGATCAATCCTGAACGCCGTGATGCCGATGTTTTTGTTACATATATTTACAACGGTCAAGGTTTGAAGGGTGTTTTGCCCGGAACGATTAAATCGCTTCGGATTATTGGTTATCAATTCTCTTATCGGAACATGGGAGCGGAACCGTTTAGTATTGGTTTAGATGGTCCTTGGGATCCTCGTCAAATTATTGGAACGGTTCCTGTTCAGGAAGACGGTTCCGTTTCATTTAAAGTTCCCGCTTATTTACCTTTTGCGATTCAACCATTAGATGAAGAAGGTAAAGCCGTTCAGTTGATGCGAAGTTGGATTACGGCAATGCCCGGCGAAACAGTTTCCTGTATTGGTTGCCATGAATCGCAAAACGCGGTAACACCTTCCAAAAAAACGAAAGCGGCGGAAATGTCGCCTTCCGAAATAACGCCGTGGTATGGTCAACGGCGAGGTTTTTCGTTTGTTCGGGAAGTTCAACCGGTTCTCGATAAATATTGTATCAGTTGTCATCATGCGGAAAACAAAGAGAAAATCGCCTCTTTTCAGGATTCATTGCCTAAACCGCTTCTTGCGAATACAAATTACATTAATCTCAAATCACGTTTTTCGTCATCTTATTATGAACTTCGCCGTTTTGTTCGAACACCAACGAAGGAGTCGGATATGAAAGTTCTTTTGCCTTGGGAATTTCACGCCGATACCAACCGGCTTGTCCAATTGTTACAAGCGGGACATTACCGTGTTGAATTGGATCGCGAAGCGTGGGACAGGCTGATTACATGGATTGATCTGAATGCGCCGTTTCATGGTAATTGGCGTGACGTTATGACGGAAGAGGAAAATTACACGGAACTGGTCAAAAAGCAATTTGAACGAAGACACGAAATGCGAAGACGTTACGCTAAAACCGATTCTCTGTTGGACGATGATCCTCATCAAAACTATGTTCGGGCGGTTTTGGCAAATCCCAAACCAACCGTTGTTCCGGCGGTCATTCCGTCAACAAACACCTCGAAAATTGCAACTCCGGCACAAGTTTTAATACAACAGGAATCGATTTCCGTTGCACAAAAAAATCCGGTCAAAATAACGTTCGGTAATAATTTCGGTAATAAAATTGCAATGGAATTGGTTCCGGTTCCGCCTTTAGATGAAAGCGGAAAAACGTTTTACATGGGAATGACGGAAGTAACCAACGAACAATTTGCACAATTTGATTCCGCTCACAACAGTCATATTGAATACGGAGATTTTATTCAGTTTAGCCCCGGTGAGCGCGGATGGCTGCTTTCCAAACCGCAACAACCGGTTGTTCGTGTTTCATGGAATCAGGCAATGGCATTTTGCGATTGGCTTTCCAAAGAATGTAACCAATCAATTACGTTACCGACTGAACAACAATGGGAACATGCCTGCCTTGCCGGAGCAACAACACCGTTTTGGTATGGAACAACGGAAACAGATTTCTCACCGTTTGCGAATCTCTCTGATGTTTCACTTCAAACGATTGACCCGTTTGGCTGGTCGGGTCGTCAGACAACACTTCCCGCATGGCGTCCGGCGGATATTCGTTTCAATGACGGTAGTCGTGTTTCCGCTCCGGTTGGCAGTTATCAACCGAACCGCTGGGGATTATACGATATGCACGGCAATGTCGCCGAATGGACGCGAAACGGTCAAAACCGGAAAACGGTTTGCGGCGGTTCGTGGTATGATGTTCCCCAACGAAGCCAAGCAAACTTCCGGCAATATTACCGACCGGAACAACAAGTATTCGATGTCGGTTTTCGTGTCGTTTTGGAAACAAATCAATAACATTGCTTCGGATTAAAATTTACTGATTCTACCG
>JAISBG010000347.1 GCA_031266315.1 Planctomycetaceae bacterium
ATAAACTCAATTGTACTGCGGCTGCGCATCCAGTTATTAATAATGGAAAACGGCTCCATGCTGTTCCGGTATTTTGCAATGTCCGTAATACAGATATAATCTACGCCGTCCGGTTTGGATAAAAGAGTAACTTCCGTTCCCTGTACATTGATTGTTTCTTTTTTGCTCATATTGTTATCTGATTGAAAACACAAAAATACAACAAAGAATCCTATTGCTCATAAACATATTCTCAATAACTTTGCAGGGGTGTTGGGTTTAAGCACTGGAAAGATTTATTTTTTTCTTTTATGTTTGGAATATTTTAGAATGGCGTTGACGAGTTCGTTTTGATTGAGGGGTTTTGTCAGTACGGCGTTACAACCAGCCTTGAGAGATGCTTCATTATCTCCGAAGTTGGCGGTTAACGCTAAAATCGGATATTTGAAACCGCGTTTTCGTAATTCCTGTGTTGCTTCAAATCCGTCCATAATCGGCATTTGCATATCCATAAGTATTGTGTCGAAAGTGTTACCGTTTTGTTCCGCTTCGGCAACTTTATCGATTGCCAAACTTCCGTTGGAAGCCAGAATCACGTCGGCTCCCGCGTCTCGCAATTTCGCTTCCGCAACCAACTGGTTGACAACACCGTCATCAACCACCAGAATACGATAGTCCGAAAGCGGTAAAGAATTTGGCAACGAATCTTTGGGAACAACAACTGTTTCAATCTCGGCGGACGAAATCGGAACCGGTTTGTCCGGCGGCAGAACCGATTGGTCGGGAGTCATTGGTGTATTTTGGGAAACATTGTTTATTTTAGCGGAATTGAAATTATTGTTGTCCGTTTCAGTATAATCTTTCTTTTCAGGAAACTTGACCGGAATCATCACTACAAACGTGCTTCCTTTTTCCAACTCACTTTTAATATTGATATCGCCTCCCATTAAACGGGCAAGTCCTCGCGAAATACCAAGTCCCAACCCTGTACCGCCATATTTACGGGTTGAAGAATCATCGGCTTGCGAAAATGGTTTGAACAAACGTCCTATTTGTTTTTGGGAAAGTCCAATCCCTGTATCAATGACCTCAATCATCAGAATCGGAGCCCCTTGTGCAGCGGCTGAAATTCCCGAAAGAGTCTGGGGTGTCAACACAATCGACTCCGTCTCGCGCGGTGGAGTAACCGTAGTGAGCAAAAGCGAAGCGTTTAAGGGACCTTTCAATTTACGTAATTGTTCGTTTCGGGAAGAAGTGAAAAAAGAGGTTGATAACAAATCTTTTATCGAAGTTGAATTTGTTTCCAAAGGCGATTCCATGATTACGGACGAAACGGTTTGTATTATCGACTCTTTCATTGTGCAACGAACCATAACAAAACCGCGCTCCGTGAATTTAATAGCGTTACTCAAGAGATTGATCAGTATTTGCCGGAGTCGCGTCGGGTCGCCGAGAATCATTTCAGGAATCGGTTCATGCCATTCGATTTTGAATTCCAGTTGCGGTTTTTCGTCAAGCCGGTTTTTCAGCATCGTCTTAACATCATTGACAACTTGTTTAAGTGAAATGGGAATCGATTCAAGAGTAATACGGTTTGAATCCAGTTTTGAAAAAGTCAGAATATCATCAATAATTGTCATCAAATCTTTACTGCTTTTCCGAATAATATCAACCATTTGATCTTGGGTCATGGGGATATTTTCGCCGCTGTTGAGAGAGGTCAACATCTCCGAACAACCGAGAATTGCATTCATCGGAGTCCGAATTTCATGGCTCATATTGGCAAGAAAAAAACTCTTCGCTTGAACCGCTGTTTCGGCGTCGTGTTTGGCGACAACAAGTTCTTTAATTGTTTTTTCGAGATTGATGGTATATTCCATGAGTTTCTCTTCAATTTCCTGACGTTTAATCAGAAAAATCTCAGCAATGAAAAAAAGAATGAGAAAAGAAAGAAAAAACAAGTTGGGCCAAAAAACGGCATCACGAATTTCGTTATTCCATTCATCTCCCCAAAAATCAACTCCCAAAACAGCCTCAACATTTCCGTCGTCATTGTAAAGCGGTTCTGCGGCAGAAACCCAATGTCCCCATTCATCTTGAACCGGTTGGTTGTTGAAACCGGAATTTCCGTTGAACGCGTCAATAATTTCAGGAATATCTTCATACTCCGCTTCATAAATTTCCCCTTTGGGAACACGCATTTCGCGTTCCCCTTCAAATTTACCGTCACGGTTTAGGTCGGCTGGCGGACAGAGAACGAAAAATATTTCGCCTTTGGCATTTTCACGAAGCGTGTAGATGGAAGCGGCGGAACTGACCCGACTTTGCCATTCCGACATTGTATTCAGAATATGAAGAAGATGCGGATCATCGTCGGACATTTGAAGCGTGATTTTTTCGTGCTCCATTTTGCCCAAAGTTACCGCAAACGATTTGGCTAAACCGGAAAGATTATTTTGAAGATTTCGTTTTGCCGTTTGAGTTGCCAGATGCGTGCAATAAACTCCAACAACCAACATGATTAAAAGTACAATCCATGAAACAAATAGTTGAAGAAACAGCGATTGTCTGGTACGCATCCAAAATGTCAGCGCAAACATCAACAATAGTGCAACACAAACGAAAGCAAAAGTCAAACTGTTCATTATCAAGCAAAAGATATTGTGTGGAGTGAAAACAAATTACGGAGAAGACATTATATTGAAACATCGGAAACAGTTTCGGACAGATATTCTCCTTGTTGCATTACACGAAAGTCTTCCCGACGTCCCTTATTAAAACGTATCACCGTGTTCCCGTCAATCAGGTGGAATTAGAAAAAGTTCCAGATTCTACTGTCGGCGAAAAGAGGTGGGCTATTTATCAAAAAGCCCGCAAGGCAGTTGCGCCGGTAGAGTTTTACTCGACTCCAAAACGGAAGGCAACACAATTTATCGTCGTTAATCTGATTCACTGTCGGCTATCGCCGACGCAACCTTTCAGCAAATAGCAAAAAGGTTGCCCACCTCTTTCGAGTTCGGCGTAAGTCTTTGTACTATAAAGACTTATGAAAATATATAAGTGGCTGTTCACTGCCGGGTTCACTCCTCAAAGCGTCGTTGTTCACCAGGATAGGAATTGATGTTAAAGTGTTGATTATAAATAGGTTATGAACTATCTCAATGCAAAATTGTATCGGAAATATCGTTTTGAAGTGTTTATAAATTTCGTCACGATGTCAGTATTTTTAGGTACCGACAACTATAATTTCGATGTACAACTGAGCATTCTTAAACCGAAACATCATTATTTTCATTGGACTCGAAACGAATTTATCATAGTGGAAAATGTTGGTACTTTCAAGTGATTTGATGATTTGAATTGATAATTTTGAATATTTGAGTTGGGCTGTCTCCATGAAAAAATTGAGAAATAAAATAATCTCTGGTGTTTACGAACTGTGTTGTTAATTTAGGTAAACTTTTATAGGTAAACTCCATAATGGTTACCATTGACAGAATGAAAATAGTTTTTTTGTATTTATTTACAAAAGTGAATTATTTTGGCAGAGTGATTTTGTACTAGGGACTTGACAGAATTTTAAAGAAGTTTAGAATTTAACGTAATCAATTTATAGTAACTTTTTAAAAATCTGTTTTTTGACAGGATAAAATTAGATAAAACAATAATTTTTTTGTAATAAAAAAATGGACAATAAAAGTTACAGATTTTGTAGTTACACTTTTGTTCTTAATTAATTTTATATTCCACTTTCCAACGCAGTCTTGTTGATGTTACGGAATATTATAACTGGAACAAATTAACTTTGAAGAACAAAAAAGTATTGGTTCTCATGGGAACCGAATATATTCACGACGAAATTACCTTGTAACAGGTCGCTCGGCAGACAATCTTGAATCGTATTTTGTAGCACTCGTTGAAACGATGTTGCAAAAATCCTAACGTTTTTTACTCAACTCAATTTAACTTCACCACCATTTAAAAAACGGAGAACAATGATGAACCAATTACTTAAACATGTTCGTTGTAACATCCTGATCCTGATCGTCTTGGGTTCATTTTCAGTGTCGTGGGCAATAGCGCAACCCGCTTTGCCACTTTCATCGAAAATATTTTCGCAAACTCAAATAGAGTCCGCGTTACTCGAATTACCCCAAGGAGAACGCTGGATTAAACACCTCAAAGAAGACCTAATGCCCTTTTGGGAAATGGAAACAGCATTGGGCAGTTCCGAACGCGGGAACTTTCCTTCTTATCGTGACAA
>JAISBG010000353.1 GCA_031266315.1 Planctomycetaceae bacterium
CAAAAAACGAAGAGCATCTCTGTACTCTAAAAAAAATTTTTTCAAAAATAACGCAAGTCTTATTTGAGACTTTCCGATACCCTTTATTGTCGTTAAACTTTATTTTTTGTAACTATTCAGTTGCCTAAAAACCAATATCAGTAAGATTGCAAGTTTTTTTATGAGTACAGAGCTATACTCGCCAACCTCATTTATAACCTAATTTTTCTGACTAAACAACCTCAGTAGCAAAAAGACAATAATAAACCAACCTTATTACCTTATTATTTGTTCGTATTACGAAAAAGACTTTTTAATGAGGTAATGAGGTTGGTGGTTTTTTGTTTTTTTTGCTACTGAGGTTGTTTTGATGAATGGTTTTTGTCAGAAAATTAGGTTGAAAATGAGGTTATCGAATGTAGCTCTGTAAACGCAAAAAAACTTGCAATCCTACTGAACCCAATACCTCTCACACTTGACAGACTTTATCATGTCAGCCCTTATTTATCACGTTTCCCTTAGTAGCCGACAACGTCCTCAAACGCGCCCTTATGCCCTTATTTTTTGGTTGAACGAAAAAATAAGGGCATAAGGGCGCGTTGTGTGGCTTTGTTGGCTACTAAGGGAAATTTGATAAATAAGGGTTGTATGCTGAAGCTGTTCGTAAAGCGATGTTGTACAGCGCGGAATTATTGGGCTTGGACAATTGAATAGTTACTATTTTTGTAACTATTCAATGATTGTTTTTTGTGATCATGAAAATTTCCGTCCCGTTAGGGACGACATGTTGGTAGAAAACGATGTAACAAATTTTCCGCGTCCCGTAGGGATGCCATGTTGGTAATGTTAATGATGGAATCTTGATTTCACCAACATTTCGTCCCTAAGGAACAGAAAAATGGTTGCTCATCACACGACTGAATAGTTATGCTAAAGCCGTTTTAAAATTTGCAAAGCTGAACACGGTAGCGCAACAACGTGAAGCGGTTATTCGGGGGCGAAGCCTATTGCCTTACCGGCTACGGTATACTATTTTTTTAACAACGACTATCCCCCCACTTGTTTGGTTTTGAAAACATGTCATAATCGTTGTGAGTTTGAAATGATGAATTTGTTGCATTGACCAAAATACATTTTTGGACGGTTAATTTTGGGCGGTGTCTCAGATAAAATTGCTGGTTTTACAGTAGTTTTTTATTTCATTTCAGACTAACATTAATTTACGACGCACGAGGAGCAACGTAGCGTTATTCAGAAACAAACGTATTTTGGAATTTACTTTTTGCAAGTTTGCAATCGCGGTTTTTATGATAACTCGCGAATTATGGGTGGATTCAAATACGGATTGTTAAATTTCCTTTAACTTATACGAAAGGGGAAAAAAATGTCGAAATTTGAAAATTTCACATCGGACGGGTCTTTGACCCAAAACAAATCTGTTGACCATGAAGGCAACAGTGACATCTTTGAACGGAGTCAAATTGAAAACCTCCCAACTTGCCAAAATGTTAAAATAGGCAAGGGGGGGGGGGGTAGGCAATCACAATTGTAACTGTGTCGGCAAATCTGATGTTACTGCATGTTGCAAGTTTGGCTTTACATTAGTTGTGCGTTTGGTTGTGATTGCGATTATTGGCGTTTTGATTGCATTGCTTTTACCGGCAGTTCAAGCAGCACGCGAAGCCGCAAGGCGTATCCAATGTTCAAACAATTTGAAGCAAATCGCATTGGCGAATCATAATTTTTATGATTCGAATAAAGAATTTCCAAAGCTGACGGGGCGACGTTCTGGTTGCGGTATGTGTCCGTTTGCGGCTGGTTTTTCTCCTCAAACGGGAATTCTCCCATTTCTGGAACAATCGGCGATTTATAGCCAACTCACCACTATAATTAATTCTACTGATAGTGTACCGGTCTGTTGGACTAACGCTTCTGAAATGCGGCGAATTATGCCGCCGTGTCAAGAAGCTGCGAAAACAAAAATCCCGGGTTTCCGTTGTCCTTCCGATACTTCAGCGGGACTTTTCAGTGCGTTTTGTACTACAGGGACAACTTATTGGACTGGTGCTGACAGTGCTACTAGTAACACTGATCCAAGTAGTGATCCAACACCGACAGCCGGTATCAACTACATGGCGTGTAATGGCTCGGGAACCGCTTACACCTACGATCCGAATTTCCCAAATACCGACGGTATTTTTTCGTTGTTGTCTAACAAGACATTCGACGCGATTACCGATGGCAGCAGCAACACGATACTGTACAGTGAAGCCATTATCGGCGATGGAACAACTGGTAACGCTGATACCGATCTAACAGCACCTCATCGGCGTGCGGCTTACCTTAGAGGTTCTTATCGTGGTTCCTTTGCGGATGCTAATCCGGGAGCGTCTGATGGTACTGATGCCATTTACGCTGATGATAATTTGGATATTGGTTCACTTTGTTCAGCGGCTGTTACCACGTGGGAAGGTTATCGCGGGACTTCTTGGATACAGAATCGGACAGCGTTTACCGGATTTACGACGTTCAGTCCGCCTAATCCCAATCATCCTGATTGGAGTACAAACAACGGTATTGGTTTCTTTGCGGCTCGGTCTTTACATTCCGGCGGCGGAATCAATGCAGCGATGACTGATGGAAGTGTTAATTTCATCTCCAATACAGTCAACCGTAAACCGTGGCAACGTATGGGAGCAATGAACGACGGCGGTAACGATTTGCCGTAGTTTGCAATTTCATCGGTAATGGAGCCGAATCAACCGTAATTGTTGAAGAAAACGTCATGGTCGATTCGGTTCCGGTTCTCCGATTGTAATAGTTCACGAAAATTCAAAATAAAGGTTGATATTATTTGCCAACAATTCCCAAGTCCGTAGGACTTTAACATGGATAACCCCGTGCAAGTGAAACGCAGCACGGGGTTATCACCAACCCACAACGAACTGCGTAGCAGTTCAACTCGCTCGGCAAAAATAAACGTTTTCGGTTGGTGTGGTTACGTTACCCCGTGCTGCACTCCGTTTGCACGGGGTTATCCATGTTAAAGTCCTACGGACTTGAGAATCGTTGGCAAGTATATTACTTTCACTTTGATTCCTTGTGAATGGTCACACTTTTCAAAACTTTTTTGTAACTATGCAGTCGTGTGATGAACATTTATTTTTCTGTCCCGTTAGGGATAAAATGTTGGTAGAAAACAATACCGATCAAAAAACGCTCGTCCCGTTAGGGACGATATGTTGGTGAAATCAGGAAATTATCTTGACCTTACCAACATTGCATCCCTAACGGGACGCAGACAATTTATCAAACCGTTTTCTACCAACATGTCGTCCCTAACGGGACGGAAAATTCATTGAATAACCGCGCTAGCGCGGTTAAGAAAAACTAAATTCCATAAAAAGGTCAATTTGTTACTGTTTAAAGTATGACATCGTTTTTACTTTGACTATTTCGTGAACGTTTACCTCCAATTTGAAACAACTTTTATTACAAAACTATGTTTAGTAAAGTTTATTGTTTATTTTTTGTTGCGCTATTAATTTTTTTAGTTGCAGAGGGTTGTCGGCGTTTACCGCCGCCGCCCGAAGGACTGCCGCAACTTTATCCATGTAAAATCACCGTAACATTTGGCGGAGAAATCGTTGAAGATGTAACTGTTTCTCTCATCTCCAACGATCCGCAATTCAAATGGAAATCAGGTGGTAAAACAGATAAAAACGGAGTTGCTGAAATGCGAACTTCATTTGCTTATCCGGGTGTTCCAGAGGGGACATTTACTGTTGCGTTTGCCAAAACTAAAAACGGTCCCGGAGGAGATACGATTGAAGAGATGACTCCTATTTCAGTGATACCGTTAAAATACAGCGCGAGTCAATCAAAGCAAACGGTTGAAATTAAGCGGAGTAAAAATGAGTTCTCATTCACGCTCGATAAAGGTGAAGAACGATTACCCATTCCGCAAGGAAATATTCAAATCGAAATTAAACGGCTCAAACGATAACAAATTTCGTTTACCAATAAGTTAGTGGGAAATTTTATCATTTCCGCTTGATTCGGTTTAATATTCAGAGCTGCGGTCGTGATGTGAATAATTGGCTGTGT
>JAISBG010000381.1 GCA_031266315.1 Planctomycetaceae bacterium
ATGGAATGTCGCCCAAAATGTTTTAGAAAAATATTTGCGTGACAAATTAGTTGTTATTGTCGATGCCGATGATAGTGATTTACCGACAATTCTCGACAAGATTAATGGTTGTTTTAATCCTGATTTTACAAAAACGAAAAATTCTGATTTGACATCAAACCTGAAATTGCTCACTGATGAAACGTTACTTGAGAATATTGCCCGACTTTACAAAAATGGTCAATTCAATCCGGCGGTGTTTTGTATTAACCAAAATGATGAAGTTGAATTGACATTGCTGACATTTTCCAAAGCCCGTAACACCGAAACGCAAATGTTTCAAAAACATTTAACGGCGACAATACGTCATGTGATTTCGTCGGCAATCGAAATTAAAAAATCTGCGGAGAATATTAATGATGACGATAATTGGGTTCGTTTTTCAAAGAGTTTATCCTTTATGGAAGATGGCAACGACATTTGCGAACGGTGGAATATTGTTGCAAAATATAAACCGCAATGGATTACGAAAGAAGATATTGAGTTATCAAGGAAAATCTATCAATGGCTGATAAATGATGATGCCAAAGCATTATTGAAAGGAGATTTACCGAATAATTATGACGAAGCATTGCAGCGATTCGCGAAGACAGAGATTGATTTTGAAGTTGATAATTATCAGGAATTGAGAAATGCAGGAAAAGACTCTGAAGCAATAAGTAAAGAGTTTCAGGGTAACAAGGAACTTGAACAGCTATTAGAATCTCTGAAACAATTCCAAAAACATGTCAAAGAATTACCATTTTCTGACTAAAATTATTTTCAGTAATGGTTCGTTTTTCAATTAATCCACAATATTGTAACAAAAAAATGAGGAAGATAACTATCTGTTTTCATTTTTGTAATCGTTTCAAGAAACCTTATTTTTACTTTTATTTTTAACTAAACAATTTCAGTAATAAATTCCGTATTTGTGAGATGCACCTGTTAACGATGTTTGACCTTCCGAGCAAGACGAAAAATGAGCGTCGTATTTATCGGCGGTTCAGAAAACGGTTACTTGAGTTAGGTTTTACTAGAATTCAGTTTTCGGTTTATATCAAATACGCCGACAATAAAACGCAACTTGACGCTTTCAAACGAAATGTTAAAAAAGCGTTACCGAAGCGTGGAAATGTCCGTATGATTAATTTGACTGATCAGCAGTACGAAACAATGGAAACTTTTGATAACAATAAATATATTGCCAATGAACTTCCTACGCCGGATTTCATCGTCTTTTAGAAGAAGAGGCGGTAACGAAAACGAAAAACCGGCAGTCCTCGCTGCCGCACATGCAAAACATGTCCTCGATTTTTCCGAAGGACGTTATAAATTGCGCGAGGAGAATAAACAACTTGTTGTTGAGAAAGAAGACGGTTCGACGGTGAACATTCCGTTTGCGGAGATTGCCTTGATTCTTTTATCCAATGCCAATGTTTCTGTTACTCAGGCGGTGATGCAGAGTGTTGCGGAATTTGGCGGGATGCTTGTGATTTGTGATTATCGTCATCGTCCGGTGAGTATGATGTTGCCGATGGAGGCGTATTCGGTGCCGGTACAACGGTTAAAGTTACAAATTGAGGCTTCGCAACCGATATTGAAAAATGCGTGGCAACAGGTGGTCAAGGCAAAAATTCGGGCACAAGCCAGATGTTTGGCTGATGAAATTATGCACTGTTCGTTTAGCGATGCTGAGGGTTTGATGAAAATGGCGGAAAACGTTAAGAGCGGAGACACGGATAATATTGAAGCGCAGGCGGCGAAGAGATATTGGCGGGCGTTGTTTCCTGAAATAGAGTTTCACCGCGACCACGACAAAGGTGATCCGCTCAATAACCGTTTGAATTATGGTTACACAATTGTTCGGGCAATGACGGCAAGAGCAGTATGCGCAACGGGATTTCATCCGGCATTGGGAATTCATCATTGTAACCAACGGGACGCGTTCTGTTTGGCTGATGATTTAATGGAACCGTTTCGTCCGCTTGTTGACTGGACGGTGAGAATACAGTTCAACATTTCAAAAAAACTGGAAACCCGAAAATTGACAAGAGAACTCACGCCACAAGTGAAACAGGAATTGATTTACCCGTTGACAAAACATTTCAAAGTCAACGGCGAAAAACGAAAATTATTTGATATAATTTCATTGCTCGCTCAATCGTTGGTGAAGTTTTACAGCAAGGAAACAACCGAATTATATTTACCGCGTATTGAGCGAGTTGATAACGAGTAACAGAATGTGTTGTGCTGATTGTAGTGATACGTCTTGTTTTTCGAGAAAAATCGTGATGCGGCATCGTATCGTGTCATTTCGGCAATAATGTTTTGATGTAGTGGTTGGAGAAAGTTCTTTGACAATAAGGTAGTTTAGGATTTTTATTGTGCGCGGATATAAAGCAAATATTCGCGTGTCGTACCCGCTTGACAGGTTGATCAAATGCGATAAACTCACGCTCATCTTTTGCCAAATGTTAGAAAAAATGGACTGAACACAGTAAGTTTTAACCAAAAATCCCCATTTTTTTCTTACAAATTGATACGTAAGTCCTTTGAAATTATCAGTTTTGGCAGAAGGTATTACAAAAGCCCCGTAGATTCATGGGGTTCTGAAACTGATTTCGATCCTTTGAAAAATACAAACACATTATTACAAAAGCCCCGTAGATTCATGGGGTTCTGAAACTTTAAGTTCGGCTTTTGCGAGATACTCGGTTATTACAAAAGCCCCGTAGATTCATGGGGTTCTGAAACAACAGGTTCATCTGTTTGAGGCATATCCGGTGATTACAAAAGCCCCGTAGATTCATGGGGTTCTGAAACTTTGTAGTGTTTCTGTAAAACTTTGCTACAATTACAAAAGCCCCGTAGATTCATGGGGTTCTGAAACTATAATCTGGAAGAGTACCTCTCGCATTTATTACAAAAGCCCCGTAGATTCATGGGGTTCTGAAACAAAGTCCTGCTCGGCTCTTTTCTGCTCGGAATTACAAAAGCCCCGTAGATTCATGGGGTTCTGAAACCTTGATTGCCGACGACATGAAGGACAGAACATTACAAAAGCCCCGTAGATTCATGGGGTTCTGAAACAATTGGAGAGCGGCACGTTGCCCGATCCCCATTATTACAAAAGCCCCGTAGATTCATGGGGTTCTGAAACAGATGTTGCGGTTCGGACAAAAGATAATCTTAATTACAAAAGCCCCGTAGATTCATGGGGTTCTGAAACGAAATTAACGCGATTCTTTGGTTTGTCTTGATTACAAAAGCCCCGTAGATTCATGGGGTTCTGAAACTTGCTTAAGCTACTCAAATCGGGGGTGCGTAATTACAAAAGCCCCGTAGATTCTTGGCGGACAAAGGTGTCCACATTTTTAGCGTTGTTCTTTCGGGACGTTGAAATGGCGGCTTTTATGTTGCAATTAAGTCAAAATTCAAAATTTGCAATTCTATCGGTAGGGGATTGAAATTTTGTCATGATTTTGGTAAAGTCTGTGTTTGTTTGATTTTTGGGTCTTGTTTGTTTGTGGAACTCATAAGCGAAATAGACCGTTACATTTTTTACTCCTCATTTTTTTATTGAGATTTTACAAACATGATTAACCGTTATCTTGATCACGCGATTTTGGTTCCTCAAATGACTCGTCAGGAAGCCATCGAATGGATTCTTTCGGGAATTAAACATAAGGTGAAAACTGTTTGTGTTCGACCTTGTGATATTAGTCTTGCGGTGGAAATGTGTCGCGGTACCGAAACAGATGTTTCCTGCGTTCTCGGTTTTCCACACGGAACAGCCTGCACTAAAACAAAAATTGCCGAAGCAAAACTCTATTGCAAAAAAGGTGTTGCCGAAATTGATATGGTTGCCAATTACGGCTGGATTCGTAGCGGACTTTGGGACGAAGTTTTTGATGATATTCAAGGTGTTGTCAATATCGCCCATCACCATTACGGGCGCAAGCAAGACCTTTCTACGGTTCTGGTCAAAGTCATTCTTGAAACAAGCCAGTTGACTCCCGAAGAAATAATAAAAGCAACAGAAATCTGTATCGAAGCCGGTGCCGATTTTGTGAAAACATCAACCGGATTCAACGGCGAAGGTGCTAAAGAAGAAGATGTTCGCAGT
>JAISBG010000390.1 GCA_031266315.1 Planctomycetaceae bacterium
CAGGAAAACACCTTCCTGACCTTTGTAAAACCGTTGCAACAATGAAACCGGCGTGTGTAAATCGGCTAACAGTTGCCGTGTTACGGGAACAACATCGGCTTTTTGACATTCCGCCAGAAAATGATCAAGTTGAGTGGTCATCGTGAAAATCAACAGAAAATTGGGAGTTAAGGAATAAAAATTAAGGAATAAAAAAAGCCGACTTCTTTGACGGAGCGGCTTTTTCGTTTGAATAACGGACAAAAAAGCCGTGAACGATTTTACTCACGGCTTTGTCGGGATTATATTTTCTCAAGACAAAACAATTACCGGAGCAATTTCGGTGCGCCGCCAGAAACGCCAACCATCATTGATTATTGTAAAATAGTTCATACTCGTTCTTATACTTGCAACAAAGAAAATAATTTTGATCATTCTATTATTTCATTTTACTTTGTCAAGCGGTAGCATTTCACTCACAGTAGGATTACAAGTTTTCCTCCGCCCTGCAAGGGCAATGCGTAACAACCCACCGCAACGCGGTGGGTAACAGTCCCTTCCCAACAATCGCCCTGGAAGGGCAATGCAAAGCGGATTGGCATTGCCCTTTCAGGGCGAAATTTAGGGGAGGCTTGAACCCACCGCGTTGCGGTGGGTTGTTATGCGTTGCCCCTAAAGGGGCGGAAGAAAAACTTGCAATCCTACTGAAAAATAAATGAGACCATAACATTGACTTTTAGAATCGTTGGACTTACAATTATTCTACTTTCCATTGTGTAATCGTTCTTACTCATTTTTTCAAAACGCAAATTTATGAAACGTAAAATTTTAGTAACCAGTGCATTGCCGTATGCCAACGGGCATATTCATATTGGTCATCTTGTTGAATACATTCAGACGGATATTTGGGTTCGTTTCCAGAAGTTGTACGGAAACGACTGCATTTATATCTGTGCCGATGATACGCACGGAACCACAATGATGCTCCGCGCTCGTGCCGAAAACCGGAAAGAAGAAGAAATCATTGGAATGACGAACACTGCTCATCGGAAGGATTTTAACGGTTTCGGTATTGAGTTTGACAATTACGGCAGCACTCACTGCGAAGAAAACCGGATTCTTTGTAACGAAATCTGGACGGCAATCCGAAAAGCCGGAATGGTTGAAGAAAAAGAAATCGAACAACTGTACGATATTGAAGCGAAAACATTTCTTGCCGACCGGTTTGTCAAGGGAACCTGTCCGAAATGCGGCAAGAAAGACCAATACGGCGATAATTGCGAAGCTTGCGGAGCCCATTATTCTCCGGCGGATTTAGCCGATCCGGTGAGTACGATTACCGGAACCGTTCCTGAAATTCGGAAATCGAAACATCTTTTCGTTAATATCGAAACAGAACATTCGTTCCTCGATCAGTGGGTTCACTCTGGAACTCTGCAGCCGGAAATCGAAAATTATCTTACCGGTCAGTTTTTGGGCGAACCGTTGCATCCGTGGGACGTTTCAAGACCGGAACCTTATTTCGGTTTCGAAATTCCTGATTCGCCGAGGAATTATTGGTACGTTTGGTTCGACGCGCCAACCGGTTATATGGGTTCGACTTGGGAATGGTGCAAACTGAAAGGACATGATTTCACCGATTGGTGGAAAAATCCCAAAACGGAAATTCATCATTTTATCGGTAAGGATATTACTTATTTTCATACGTTATTTTGGCCCACGATGCTCAAAGTTGCGGGATTTACGTTACCGAAAAAAGTTCATATTCACGGCTTTTTGACCGTCAACGGCGAAAAAATGGCAAAACGGCGCGGAACATTTATTTTGGCATCGACTTATCTGAAATATCTTGACCCGTCTTATATGCGTTACTTTTATGCGTCGAAACTGTCAAGTCGGGTTGACGACATGGATTGGAATTTCGAAGAACTCGAAAGTAAAGTCAACGCGGATTTAGTTGGTAATGTGGTCAACTTAGCGTCCCGAACAGCGAAATTTGCGGTTCATACCGGACTTTCGGAATACTATCCCGACGACAACGGTTTGTTTGAACAAGCGGCGGCGTTGGGCGATGAAATTGCCAAAGCGTACGAAAATGGTGATTACGGTAAAGCAATCCGGCTTATCATGGAATGTGGTAATCGTGCCAATAAATTTATCGAAGACGCCGCGCCATGGACAATCAAATTAGACCCCGCACGAAAAACCGATTTGCAGGATATTTGTACAATTGGACTCAATCTGTTCCGTCAGATAGTGGTTTATCTTGCGCCGGTTTTACCAAAATTGAAAACGCAGGTCGAAGAATTGCTCAATTGTAAAATTGATCATTGGAATCTCTCAAAAGAACATTTACTGGGAACTCAAGTCAATCCCTACAAACATCTTATGACACGTGTAGAAAAATCCGGCATTGACAAAATCATCGAAGAGAGTAAACAAGAAAACACCGCTCTTTCTGTAACCGGCAGTAATAACAGCGGTAATTGCAACGATAAACAAGAAGACGATTCCGGCGATGCTCTTACCGCCGAACCGCTTGTTGCAACAAAAATTTCTATTGATGATTTTACGAAAGTTGATCTTAGAATTGCTCGGATTGTCGAAGCGTCGGAAGTGAAGGAAGCACGAAAACTGTTGCGCTTAAAACTTTCGCTGGGCGGCGGTGAATTTAGAAATGTTTTTGCGGGAATCAAAGCGGCTTACGAACCGGAAAAATTGATTGGTCGGTTGGTTGTTTGCGTTGCCAATCTGGAGCCGCGTCAAATGAAATTCGGAACCAGCGAAGCAATGATTGTCGCCGCCGGTTCCGGCGGCAACGAAGTATTCTTGCTCTCACCGGACGACGGAGCCAAACCCGGAATGAGATTGCACTGATAGTGAATAACGAATAGTTACAAATATCAAATTAGGTGAGTAACTTTTTGTAGGTGGGCGACCTTTTGCTAAAAGGTCGCGTCGGCGTTAGCCGACAATGAATCAGATTAACAACGGCAAACAGTATTGCCAACTGTTTCGGAGTCGAGTAAAACTCAACCGGCGCGACCCTTCAGCGAAGGGATCGCCCACCTCTTTTTACTATTATGGTTAATAAAACAGCCGTTGTTTTATTTTGTTACACAATCACGTTTAAGATTTCATCGTCCACGTTGACATCTAAATCGTAATCAGCCCAGAACGCATTGAGAGCGGCGGCGACTTGGGATTGTAACGGTTTTTTCAAGTTGTAAATATTGGAAAACGTGGCACGATATGTTTGACCGTCCTGATAAACGGCAACAAGCATATAATCGTTGTTTGCCAGAGGATTGTTGTCCGTCCAACGACCAATATTATCGTTGCTAAAAGTAAGGTCGCCGGAAATATTCCTTCCCGCGCGGAATATACTATAAGTTATCCCCGGCTCCGCATCCCACAGCAACGTGAATTTCCCGTCTGCTGACGCTTCATTACCTGTAATTTCCAACGGTTTGGCGGTGGTATGAACAACGGACATGGTTACATTTGAAAGTTGGTACGTTGTTTTGTGATACGCTAACAACGCATAACCTTCAACACCGGAAGCGGATAATTGGGTATCAACGTAACTACTATTTGCACCAAAATCAATAACAACTCGTCCGGCTTTATACAACACATAAGTGTATTCATCACCAAGATTTGTCCATTCCAATGTTACTTTATTTTCGGTATTATCGTAAACAGGTTCGGTAACGAAAATTGGTGTGTCAACAATAGGTTCACCACCGTTATTTGTTTTAGCGGCAGTTTTGACGGTTAATGTTGTATAACCATAGTTTTCATCACCGATTGCTGTTACGCGGTACTCGTATGGAGTATCGGAGGTTAATTGACTATCAACAAACTTTGATTCCGTTCCCGTATAAATCGTTTCAAAAACACCGGAACTGTTTTTACGTTGCAAAATATATCCTGTTGCTCCGCTAACATTATTCCAGTCAAGGGAAATTGTTGTTTGAGCGGTTGTAACGGCACGGAAATTTGTTGGCGACAATGACGGAGTTGTAGGTGTTGAACCGTATTCATACGCTCCAATATCAACCTTATCACCAACGACACGAGCATTACCCGCCAGATCGATTGTTATTCCTGAAGCGTAACTGTTATTACCATTATCAATTGCCTGCGAATTATCCGCCAAACGATAATCACCGGTCGTATCATTGACAAACAACGGCTGTGCCGAATTATAGGTAACGTTATCGGCACTACCGTTAGCCCAATTTGTGAATCTACTAAGATTATTGAAACCGGAAATTGTTCCACTAAGATTGTAGATATCGTATGACGAATTTTTCGCGATGATCGTATTGTAGAGTGTTGTCGTACCGCTATTATTATAAATCCCATAGCCGCTGAATTGAGCGGATAATCCGGAGACAGCGGAGTTTCCGGTAATCGTGGAATTTGTTGCATTAAATGTACCAATATTATAAACTCCGCCGCCCGAACTACTTGCGGAGTTTTGGGCAATCACAGAATTTGTTACGTCAATCGTACCGTCTGAACTGTTATAAATCCCTGCACCGGAATCAGCAGTGTTTTCGGCAATCGTAGAATCTATTACGGTAATTGTGGAGTCGTTATCAATTCCACCGCCGTATTTAGATGCATTTTTGGTAATCATGGAATTCGTTACTGTAAGTGTACCGTAACGATTCACAATCCCGCCGCCGAAATTATCAGCACCATTGAGAGTAATCGTAGAATTTGTTACTGTAAGTGTACCCCAATTACTAATCCCGCCGCCTAAACAGGAAGTGAGATCACCGCCGGTACTATAGGCGATGTTATTGTTAATCGTAGAATTTATTACAGTAAGTGTACCGAATGAATTCTCAATTCCGGCACCAGAGCAAGTTCCATCTTCACCACTCATAGCGAAATTATTAGAAATCGTGGAATTTGCGACTATAAGTGTACCGGAATTAGAAATTCCGCCGCCGGAACTGCTCATGTCGCCATATACAGTGTTTTCAGTAATCGTGGATTTCGTTATAGTAAGTGTAGCACCATTGTAAATCCCGCCGCCGTCACTATCTTCACTATATCCATTTGTAATGGTCAGTCCGGCAAGACCAACAATTGCATTACTTGTAATACTAAAGATTTGAGATTGTCTATTTCCATCAATGGTTAATGGGTTGTCGCCGAGTGAAACAATTGTAACACTTCCATACGTTGCCGCAGAACTGGTAATACTCAATTGACTACCGGAAAGAGTGATTGTATTTTCTGTTGCAGAAGTACGGACGACAATTAAATCGTTTTCAGTGGTACTTCTTGCTGTTGTAATAGCGTTTCGCAAATTGCTGTCCGACAATTGCGACGCTGTGATTTCAATGACATTGTAATCGTTCATGTTTGCCGACAAATTCAAGTCGGCATATTGTGAACGAAGTTCACCGAACTCGGCGGCTGTAACTGAAAGTAATTCCCGCGTTTCCAATGATTCCATGTGTAAACGTCGGGAGTTCAAGGAACGTGATTTTTTGTTAGAGTTTTTCATAGTGTTGTTAAGTTTGTTAGAGTTGTTAAATTTGTTAAAAAATTTGGAAGAAACAAAAAAGTTACGAAAGTTTTTCATAGGAATTCTCCTTATAAAAAAAGTTGAAAAAAGTTAAAAAACGAATAGTTTGTGATTTTGTGTTAAACAGGTGAGTAATCATCAGGTGGCATCCACAAGGTGGGCAACCTTTTGCTAAAAGGTTGCGTCGGCGTACTCGCCGACAGTGAACCGGATTAAGGACGGCAATTTGTATTACCTTCCGTTTTGGAGTCAATACCGAGTCAACCGGCGCGACCGTCCAGCGGACGGATCGCCCACCAATTTTTCTCATCTTTTCTTGTAATTTCATGTTTTGAATTTTTTTAAAAAATCTGTTGTCGGTACAAAAAATTGCCGATATTATGATTACATTAAAGTACGTACTAATAATGTTGACGTTTTGTAAAAAAGTTGAAATTTCAGTAATATTTCAGTAGTGTAATATCGTTTCGGTATTTAACCGCCCCTTTGGGTCGAATATTTATAGCCAAAAGGTAATGTTTTTATATTCGACCCCTTGAGGGGTCGTATCTATTTTTTCCGGTTCGGTTGCTATAAATATGTGACCCCTTGCGGGGTCGTACCAAGACAACCTCTGTTGTGTTCTCAACGAAAACCGAATTTTAAAGTGTGAAGAGTATAATTACAAATTTTATAAACTTATAAATCAGGTCTCTCCGTTGCCGGAAGGAGACCTGATCGGGAAAAATACAAATGTTGTAACAACCGGAGATTTTAATTTTTGATTTCATCTCCGGTTGTTTTTTCAAATATTGCCTACAATAATTGCAGGGCAATATTATTGTTGATTCTAAAATTTCCACGATGCCGAAGCATTGAGGTATTGGTCGTTGTAGTGTTCGCCGAACATGTAACCGTAATCACCGCGAAGTGTTACGTTGTTTCGACTCCAGCCGAATCCAAGTCCGATGTCGCCTGCATGTCGATCAGTCATTCGGGTTGCCATCAACGCGGAATTAGGCGAACCAACTAAAAAGGTGTTGTATTCCGCACTCACACTGCCGACATTGGCAATATATCGTGCGCGAAATTCAGGGTTGAATTGTCCGCCAAAGGCAAACCCGTTACGAGTGAACCGGACACCAATCGGAATTACCGCTAAATTCGTACCGGATTTTGCGTTGCGCGAAACAATGTCGTTTCCGTATTTCACCGCCAACGAACCTTGATGATAATATCCGTACTCAATTCCAAATACCGGCAATACATATAATCCGTCAAATTGCAACGTTTTTGTTAGTGTTGCGGAAAAGGTTGCCAGACCGTTTGTAATTTTACCGGTCAATTGATCGCCGGACGTGATTTGTTCAAGGCTGTTTTCCATTCCGAGATAACCCGCTGATAACAACAAGTCAAGAGTTCCACGTGTTGTATTGGTGTACAAAAACAGTCCTCCGAATGTTGTTTCGTTAACGGTTCGCGGCAATGTTCCACGTGTTGCCGATTTTCCTTCGCCGTAAACTCCCAACAATCCAACTCGCGTCCGACCATACGATTGGTCAACACCAACACCCATTGCCCATTGGTCATTGACATAACCGTAACGGAATCCGCCGCTGTTCAATCGGAGACCTCTGTTGTTACCGTAAATCGGCGCAACATAAAATTCCCTGTCCGAACCCAAACCGCACGAAACCGAATCACAAGGATCGCACTGACCAAGCGTTAGATACTTTGACCGCGAAACAAAATGTCGCGACCGCGAGTACAAAACATTGTTGATACCGGTTTGCGTATCATAAAGAACACTCATCGCGTTGCTCAGATTCGCTAAATCCAAACCGCCCTGAACATACTTTTCCGTAACCAAATCATCGTCTTCGTTGGTCATCATGTATTCAACCCAATTATTATTGCCCTGATAATTATCAATCACCGGAGCAAGTTGCGGCGAAATGTTCGGAAACAAATCGGCGGCGAAATTACGTTTGATGTTGTAATATAAATTACCGCCGGCATAATTCAAACCGCTTTCAACACGGAACAACCGGTTGCCGCCGGCAATAATTGTTGCGCCGGTACCCGTGTAACCGGTCAAACCGTCGGCAAAATAAACCGGAGTTGTTCCGCCCGCCGCCAACTGATAAGCCGATTTCTCGTTCGCTAAATTCGCCTTCAATGTCGAACCGGACTCAAGAACAAGTACACCGCCGTTACCTTGAATCGGAGCATCAGACTTGTTTTGTGTTGCGATAATTTCAAGCGTTCCCGTAACAGTTAAGTCTTGTCCGTTAAGGTCAATTTGAGAACCGCTCTCAACATTCGCCGATTTAATCGCATTAGCCGCATCAAGTTTATACGTTGCGCTTTTTGCCAAAACCAAATCGCTTTGCGCTGAAACGTTTCCGGTCAATGTCGCACCGGTAATTTCGGTCTTTCCGGTGTACGATAATGTTCCCGTCAACGACGAGTTCTTGAGAATTTCAACATTTCCCGTACCGGAAATATTGCTTGCAATGTCTCCGTTACGATTAACAATTAACGCCGTACCATTGCCAAGAGCAATTTCGTTACCGGCACTTCCGGCGTCGGCAAGTTCCAGTCTCCCGCCGTTAACCGTTGTTGTGCCAAGCGTATTGGCTTTTGTCAACGTTGTTGTTCCGGTTCCGGTTTTTACAAGATTATTACCACTGGTTAATGTATCGGTAATAGTCAAGTTACCGCTTCCGCCAACAGTGGAATCGTTGGATAATGCAACATCATTAATTGTTGCGGCTGTTGCACTGTTATTGACCAGCGAACCGCCGTTCAAGTCAATTGCCGATGTTACCGAAATTCCGTTGACGTCAAGCGTTCCATTGGTGTTGATGTCAACACCGTTTCCTAACGCATTAACGTTACCGACAATAATGGAACCGGAATTGATTTCGACTCCGTTTGTTGCCAAACCGGAAAGCGTCAACATACCGGCTCCGGCTTTAACAAGTTTCCCGCCGTTTGAAAGAGTTCCGGCGTAAACCGTAGCGTTGTCGTTATTAAACGTTACATCGGAAGCGGAAACGATATTGCCGTTGTAACTGCCGCTTGTTCCATTGCCAACTTGCAACGAACCAGATATAACATTAATCTTTCCACCGGTTTCTGTACTGTTTCCAGTTAAAGTCAGTTTACCGGTTCCTTCTTTATTAATTGTTCCAGTTCCGGCAAGAACATTAGCAAGTTCACCATCACCACTCGAAAGTGTGATATTTAACGTACCACTATTATTAACCGTACCGGAACCAAGTGAATCGTTTTTTGAAACATTGACTGTACTATTTGCACCAATAATAGTACCGCCGTCATAAGTATTGGCTACCGTATTGGCAAACGTCAACGATGCACCGTCCGTAACCTTAACTGTTTCCGCAACAATGGCACCGCTTCCGTCAAACGTATAATCTCCGCCCGTTACATTTACTGTCGTTGGAGCCAAAGAACCGTCCAAAGTAACAGTTTTTTGAGTAGCGTTATTCGTAAAAGTTACGTTATCAGCCGTCGTGAAATCTTTGTAATCACCGAAGGTATTTTTCCAAGCGTGATTGGTTTCACCTTCATTATTTTTCCACGTGGTAACATCACCTGTCCATGTCAGATTTTGTATCACTTTGATAATTTCGAGATGAAACGTGTTACCGGTTTTCGTCAATTCGGCTCCGCCAATTCCGTAACCGGAAACATCAAAACTATCAATACCAAGATTATTGTTTCCAGAAATATTGGCGGTAAGAAAATCTCCGCTTGTCAAAACATTGAGAGTAATTCCGGCAGTAGTCGGAGCAACAAGGTTTCCGGCGTTAATGGTCAACGTTCCTGCGTCACTCGCCAGTGTTGAACCCGCGCCAAAAGTGAATGTTCCAGTACCGACATCAATCGTTTGGTTTCCGGTGTAAGACAACGTACCGCCATTGATATTGACGGCACTTTCGGTTCCCCGAAATTCAAGTTTACCGGTGTTACCATTCAGATTGACTCTTCCTGAAGTGAGGGTCAGAGTACCGGAACCATTCGCTCCGGCATTTCCGTTTGTTAAACCGGTTCCGGCTGCGCCGCCGTTCCCGCCGAAATACGTTGTTCCGGCAAAATTAGCCGTTCCGCCGGAAATCGTAACATTTCCGACTCCGCCGTTCCCACCATTACCGCCGTTGCCGCGAAGTCCGTTAGAACCGGCTGTTCCATTCAAAGCGGTATTGCCGTCTCCGCCAAGTCCACCGATTCCGCCAATACCAACAGCACCGCCGTTTCCACCATTGCCGCCGCTTCCACCGAAAGTGGCGTTACTGAAATTGATGGTTCCGTTGTTAACAGTAAATGTTACATTTCCGCCGCTCCCGCCATTGCCGCCAACACCTCCGTTTCCGCCATCGCCGCCATTCCCACCAGTTCCGGCAGTGAAACTACTAATACTATCAGCACCTCTTCCGCCAGGTCCGCCGGTTCCGCCTTGACCGCCCGAACCGCCGTTTCCTGCCGTTCCGCCAAAGACAATATTATTGGCGAAAGAAACCGAACCGCCGGTCAGATTGAAAATTAATTCGCCGCCGTTTCCGCCGGTCACTCCGGCAGCCCCAACTCCGCCAACTCCACCGTTGGCTCCATTGAGTACACTTTGCCTTTCCGGAACATAAGGATAAGGTAACGGATCACCGAGACCTCCGCTTTGACCCGTTCCACCTTTGCCGCCTGCTCCGCTGTTTCCGCCGGTTGTTCCGAGTATTGTTGGATAAAAGGTTGAAAAATCGGCATCACCTGTAACGTTAATTGTTAAAGTCCCGCCGTTACCTCCTTTTCCGGCTTGCCCGCCCGCGACTCCATCTTGTCCGTTTTGGGCATCTGTATCCGGTGTTCCCATTCCACCCGTACCGTCCCAAGTTAAAGTGGAGGCGTCCGTTCCGTCGGTTCCAACATCGCCGGAATTTCCCCAATTGCCGGCAATCGCTGTTCCGCCGGAACCGACATTGCTTTGCGTTACCGCAGAACCGGAAACTCCGTCAGCAGCAGGACTTGGGGTTACAGGATTGGCAGCAGAAACAACTCCAGCAACAGTAAAACAACCCCAAAAAACAATCGTGCCAAGAACAGCAGGCACAGAGAACACTCGAAACGGACGAGCAAACATTGACGCGACGGCTGAAAACCAACGCTGACATTGAGATGAAGAAACTCTACGTAGCCCCCCCCCCCCTACTTTGTTTGCTTAAATTACCAAGATTAACATTTTCGATCATCATGGAATTTGACGACATTGAATTGATTATTATTTTCTTCTTCATAAATTTCTCCATAATTTAAGAGAAAACACAAACACCGAAAAACACAATGTAACTGATTTTCAACATTTTGCCAAAACGTAGAAAACCGCTTTCAAACAATATCGCCTATTTCTCGTACGATTCTTGCAAAATTTTCCAAAAACTTACTGTTATTCAGGATTTAAATAAAAAAACCGTTTTATCCAACCTACATAAACGTTAAATCTATACCGTAGCCGGTAAGGCAATAGGCTTCGCCCACGAGTAACCGCTTCACGTTGTTGCGCTTCCGTAATCAGTTGCGTGAATTTTAAAACGGCTTGAGTAAACTCACAAAAGTTTCACAATGTTACCCATTTTTTTCAACCAATACAAGTGGGACTCCCAAATTGCCGCCGGAACAATTCCTATTTTGAAAAAATAATCACTACAACCCTAATGCAATATAGAGCCATATATGTCGTCAACGAGGTAGATTTGTTGACGCCATGTATGGCTCTCAATGTTTCCGAATTAGGAATGACTTAAGGGAGTTTCTAAAAAACCCACCCTTTTCAATCGTCTATTTGGTATTAAAATATTTTGTCGAGTCGTTGAGTATTCCCTTATTTTATTCTCGGTTGGCGGTATGTCTGTCCGATTATCATTTTTCGAGCGGGACTGACGGATTTGGGTTTTTAATTTTCTTTCCTTTATTTTCAATTCCGATGTTTCATTCTAATAGTTTTCCTTCTTTTTTTGATCTTGAGCATCAACTTGACAAGATTCACGAACTCAATAATTTTCTTGTTCGACTCAATACGTTGATTAACTGGTCGATTCTCTTTTGATGTTTAAGATTCTTGTTCTTAAATCTCTTTATAACCTTTCCGATGACAATACGGAATTGTTTATTCGCGACCGTTTATCGTTTCGGGAATTTCTTGGGTTGGGATTTTCTGATCGTGTTCCGGATGTACGTACGATTGTTTTTTTGCGGAAATGCTTAAAGAGCAAAATAGGGAACGTTATCTTTTTGAACGGTTCAATGAAGAATTATCGCGTCAAGTCGAGTGTTCGTTGCCGTGTTAAATCGGAGAACAAAAAAAACGAATGGGCGATGAAACGTTGCGAACAATCGGCGGAAAATGTGCCGCCTTCTGGATCGGAATGAGAAATATCGTCTCAAATATGAGACGTGCAATTACTCTAACAAAGTAAAATGACAGAAATAATACGCAATTTTCTAACAAATTCGGAATAAATTCTGCCTGATTTCAATACCGAATACAATATTACCACAAGATCTGTACGAAAATACCTAAAAAAATAATAATGAACTCGACAAAAAAATTCTTAAAATAAAGATAATGAATTAAGAAAGTTTTTAGAACCTCCCTCCAATATATTCAACGAAATTCGAACTAAATTACCTTTTACCCCTCGAAAACACCAAAAACACAACTCACGCTCTCTACCTAAACATGCACCGCCTACCTCAATATGAATATTAGATTGCCACTTCCACAAAGAAAGCAACTTAAGCGCACGTGTGTAGTATAACTCTAATTGCTCTTTCGAAATATCAGCAAAGTATCGATCTTCACTTTTTTCGAACTTAGCTTTAATCGTTACGCCTAAAACATTAACCAAAACATCTACATAATCTTTTTTAGTTTTCATTTTTGGAAATCCTATTTTATTAACAAAACAAAAAATCCCATA
>JAISBG010000305.1 GCA_031266315.1 Planctomycetaceae bacterium
CGAATTAAAAACAACAGCATTCCAACTCGGTTTTGAACTCTGCGGTGTTGCGCCGGCGGAACAACCGAAAACGCTTGACGCTTTTGAACATTGGATTGATGCGGGACAACACGCCGGAATGAATTATCTTGCGGAAAAACGCTCGGCTCGAAAACATCCCGATTCCGTGTTGCACGGTGTCCGGTCAATTCTGATGTTGGGTGTTTCGTTTGCCGCTGTTCTTGGCAGTGAAGAACACCCCATCAAGCAATTAACCGGTGTTGCGGAATACGCACGCGGAATTGATTATCACCATTGGATTCGGCGGCGGCTCCAAAAACTCGCGGTCAAATACCGCGAACTCTTTCCCAATGGGCAATGTCGCGGAGTGGTGGACACCGCTCCGATTCTCGAAAAACAATTTGCGGTTGAAGCAGGTCTCGGGCAAATCGGTTACAACACCTTGCTGATCAATCCCCAATACGGTTCAAAAATTTTCCTCGCCGCTTTTCTTTCCACAGAATATTTACAAACAGAAAAACATCGGCAAACCAATATTGCCAATTCTGAAGATTCCAATGTTGCGGATTCTAAGGCGGGAACAACCATTCCCTGCAACAATTGCCGACGTTGTTTGGCGTCATGTCCGACAAAGGCGTTGGTGCAACCGTTTGTTCTTGACGCTCGGCGTTGCCTGAATTACTGGACAATTGAACATCGCGGCGAAATTCCGGCGGAAATTCAAAACAAACTCGGTCAACATTTTTTCGGTTGTGATATTTGCGTAAATATTTGTCCTTGCAACCAAAATTGCCCGACAATACCGCAAGGAACAATCAATCCTCAATCCCTAAACACCGAAACGCTTCACCGTATTGCCAACGGCTCTCCGCTGGAACGAATGTTCCGGTAATTCCAACGTCTATTGAAGGAGGTGGGCGACCTGTTAATAGAGGTGGGCGACCTTTCGCTATTTGCTAAAAGGTCGCGTCGGCGTACTCGCCGACAGTGAACCTGATTAACAATGGCAAATGGTGTTGCTTTCCGTTTTGGAGTTAATAACAAACCAACCGGCGCAACCGCCCAGCGGGCGGATTGCCCACCTCTGCCTTAATTTTTAAAAACAACACAATCTAAAAATTACTTACATAAGCAGTAGTAGGCAACGTTCTGCCGCATGGACAATTACCTCTTTCGTGATTGGCAAACAAATGATATAATTTCACCAATGAGGTTGCGGAACAGTTTCCATTGACCGATACATTGACTAATAAATTCAACTAATTAAGGAGCAAAAACAATGTCCAAGATTAATCCTTCTAACGCAACCGGTTTGACGTTTGAAAAAGTTTTGCGTGTTATTCATAAAAACGCCCGACAATCGCGCACGGAATATCAACGTTTTCAAAAATTACTGGATAAATCCAGAAGAGTATCTAAAAAACGTTTTAAAGAAATTGATAAACAATTCGCCGAATCCAGAGAAGAATTCGCCGAATCCAGAAAACAGATTGCAGAAATAAAAGAAATTATCAGACAAACGGGCGAACAAATGAAGCAAACAGATGAACGAATGAAGCAAACAGATGAACAAATGAAGCAAACAGATGAGCGAATGGACAGGATCCTCAATGAATTGCATCAACAAACAAAACGAACAGATATAGAACTTGGAAGATTAGGAAATCGGTTTGGTGAAATGATTGAACATTTAGTGGCGGCTGGCGTGGCGGATCGTTTTAACGAGATGGGCTATCATTTTCATGGAGTTTCAGCGGGTAATTTCAAGGCAAAAGACGAGAAAGGGCAAACAATAGCGGAAGTAGATATTCTTCTTGAAAATGATGATTTTTTTGTTGCGGTGGAGATCAAATCCAAACCGCGCATGGACGATATTGCCGACCATATTGACCAATTAAAAATACTTCAGCAATACTTTGCAAAACATCGAGGAAAGGAAAAAAAGGTTATTGGGGCAATCGCCGGAGCTGTTTTTGCAGACCATATCAAAAAAGCCGTTATTGCGAACGGTTTGTACGCGATTGTCCAAAGCGGCGATACGATTAAAATTGACGTTCCCAAAGATTTTCAGCCAAAATTATTTTAACTAATTATTTTAATTAACTCATGTTCCGCCCCGTAGTTAAAAAAGAGGTGGGCGATCCGCCCGCTGGGCGGTCGCGCCGGTTGAGTTTTACTCGCCTCCAAAACGGAAGGCAACACAATTTATCATCGTTAATCTGATTCACTGTCGGCTACGCCGACGCGACCTTTCAGCGAAAGGTCGCCTACCTACAAAAGGTCGCCCACCTAATGAGATTGCTCACTTTTAACAAAAATTCCAGTGGGAAACACCGAATCCGGGAGAATTAGGACTTTTTAACGACGGGGCGGAACAGGAGTTAATTAATTGTTTTAACTAATTTAAGAGTTATTACGCATTGCCCTTAAAGAGGCGTGCGTATTTCCTGTCTCCAGTCGTCTGGAAGAAATTTCACTAGGTGTTTTTTCCTGCCGCAACCGACGAGAAGAAAAAGGTGCTGTGTTCGTAGGATTGTAAGAGGATTGCAAGTTTTCCTCCGTCCTGAAAAGGCAACACGTAATAGTCCACCGCAACATGGCGGGCTAAAGTTAACATAATTCCTAATTCCGGAGAATTTATGGAAGAGACGATTTTGATTCTTGATTTTGGGGCTCAGTATGTTCAATTGATTGCGCGGCGGGTTCGTGAATGCGGTGTTTATTCGAAAATCGTTCCGCACACAATTACCGCCGATGAAGTTCGTCGTTTTGCCCCGAAAGGGTTAATTCTATCGGGCGGACCGTCCAGTGTTTACAAAGAAGGGGCAAAACGTTGTGATCCGAAGTTGTTTGATTTATTGTTTGATTTGGATATTCCGGTGCTTGGAATTTGTTATGGAATGCAATTACTGGTTCAAAGTTTCGGCGGAACGGTATTGCCGTCATTGGGGCGTGAATACGGACGCGCAACACTTGAATTAACCGAAACCGGAACTCAATCACCGCTTTTTCAGGGAACACCCAATCAACGTCAGGTTTGGATGAGTCACGGTGATCATGTTACGCAGTTGCCGCCGGAACTTGAACTACTCGCAGCATCGCCCAACTGCCCGATTTGTGCAACACGGTATCGTGAGAAAAATCTTTATGGAGTTCAGTTTCAC
>JAISBG010000567.1 GCA_031266315.1 Planctomycetaceae bacterium
ACTTTTTTCAACCATTTTCATAACCAAATAAAAGGATAGATACCAAGTCAACGATTAAACAAAACTATTCGACCCCAAATATCCAATCGGAAGAGATTGCTTACTGTGTGAGTTATAAAATTGGTATTGTTTGACGATTCACTAGATTTTTACTGTTGCGTAAAAAAAATCTAGCCGCAACCTCATTTTCAACCTAATTTTTCTGACTAAACAACCTCAGTAGCATATTGATCCCTCAAAAACCAACCTCATTACCTCATTGATTATTTTTAATGAGGTAGTGAGGTTGGTATATTTTTTGTCCTTTTTGCTACTGAGGTTGTTTTTGTTAAGAAAATTAGGTTTAATGAGGTTACCGCTAGATTGCTTTTCCGTAATAAAAGCAATCCAGTGAATCCTTAAAAAAATACCAATTTTATGATTCACGCAGTATAATTACTGAATTTTTTTATTTCGTTTCAGTTTGTTTTTGGTTACCGTTCCGGTCCTTTTCGTTCACTTTCATCAAAGCCGATGCTGATAGATCCGATGTTAAGCGGTTTATCGGTTTGGTCATCAGGCAGTTGAGGAATTTGAACATTGATTTTTTTACGCCAAATATCGGCATAGTCCCAATATTGCCCCGGTTTGCTTGGAAAATTCAAGATGATTTCCAATGTCCAAAAACCCGGCGTTACGTCATCCAGTTGGAACTTGCCGTTTTCACTTATCTGACAAATACGGTTGTCTAATTCTGTGAGTTGCCGTTTTTTATCGTATTCGGAATAAATATCAAACTGCAGTTTCGCTTTTTTGTAACCTTCGGGGTCTTTATCAATTGCCGCTTTACCTTCCGGTGATTCGATCCATTCGTTAATGATTTTTTCAACTTCAAACGCATCGTTTATCCAACCGGTATGTAGTTCGGGTCTGCTGCGTGGTTCTTTGAAAAATATGTGATAGAAAAGAAACTGTTCCGGTAGCGCGATCAATTCCGGTACCATACGTTTTGCTCTAACACTGGCGAAGTTCCAATCAACTTTTGATTGAAATTCATCGGGAATTTGTAACGTTCCGTTGACAGCATAACCGTCTTCAACGCCAAGAACAACTTGTAACGTTTTATCCGGTTTGAGATCATATTTTTGCAAGAGAAAACCTGTGGTTGTTTTAGAACCATTAATTTTTACCGCACGACCAATTCGTCCTTTACCCGGAAAAACACGGTCAATCACAAATTTGCCGTTTTCATCGCAAAAAATAGTTGTGTAAAAATGAGAAATAAAAGGTGATCCGTCGCGGGGATACATTTTTCTCGGATCAGGCGAACATAGAACCGGAAGATTCTTTCCCGTTTTTTTTCCAACCATAATCGTTCCTTCAATCCTACTCCACGCTTCCAGTTGAATCGGATCAGTATTTTTTTCAAAATCTTCTTTCCGAATACTTTTCTGTCCTTTATCGTGCAAAAATATCAATAGATAATCCTGATCGCCGATTCCGGAAGCCGTTTTGGAAATCGAAAATTTTCCTTCCGCATCGGTTCGTGTTTGCTGTTGGTCATTGCAACCGCTGAGCCGACCATTTTCTGTTTGAACAAAATAAGACGTTGTCGAAAAACCGATAACCGTATTTGTTGCCGGTTTGCCGTCGGGAAGCAACACGGTTCCTGTTACATAGTTTGAAAATTTGCCCGCTTTTTTGAGCGAAAAATTCAGTACCGGCTCAACAGCATCCGGCGGGATATTTTCGGACATGAAACCTTCGTAACCTTCTGCATCAACCCGAAGATAATATTTGCTCAATTCGCCGAAACGTTGCCCGACCACTCGTATAAATTTACCGTCCTTACCCTGTTGCGAACCAAATTCTTTTGTTAAATTGTTCGGCATTCCTTTGAACGAAAACCATTCCGTTACTTGAAATGCCGGAACCGGTTGACCGGTTTCCGCGTCAGTAACATTTCCGGTAACACTAATCGTCGGCAAAAACGTAATAATATTTTCTTCATCGCCGAATTTTAAGGAATCATAATCAATAGAAACATTTTGATAATTGTTTCCGCTGTCAATAACAAAATGAGGATCATCTTCTGTTGCGTTTTCCCAAACGAACAGACCGTCATCACCGATTTTAACAACACCGTATTCATCGGCGTTTTCTAATAAACGGAAGAACAAATTGTCGCCTTTACGCCAAGAACGGCTCATGAGTTTTAAACCGGTAACCGGTTTACCGTCCTTATCAATCATTTTGAGTACCAATTTTTTACCGCGTTTCAAAACGATTTTCACGGGTTCCATTCCGGCGGTGATTTTCGTAATTTCAATCATCTCCGGCGCAAAATTTTTCGGAGCAACACCAATCAATAGCACCATTTCTGATTTACTCCACCAGAAATGAATATTTTCAGGATTGCCGAGAGCAAAAAATACTTTTTTGTTAATGGATATCTCTTTTCCCGTTCTGAGACGAAGCGCAGGTTGGTTTGTTCTGATGGTCAATGAAGACGTATTCATATTTTTAGTTCCCCTTTAATAATCGGATTTAACATTTGGAATCCGATTATATTATGTTTCGGAATATATTCTCCGAAAAACTTATAACTTGTGGTTGCTTGCCAGCCGAATTTTTCTGTCAAGGCCATAAAAAAACTAAATC
>JAISBG010000571.1 GCA_031266315.1 Planctomycetaceae bacterium
ACTTGTTTCATAATCAATCCGCATTGCGAAAAATGGAATAATAAAGATGAATAACGATGTAAATAATATCTACGCAACCTTTCACCTCAATAATTTCAACACAACATTGACGCACAGTATTAACGCATTGCCGATTTGCCTAAGCATAACAGGCAGGAACAGAGCAAAACGGAACGAAGTAAGTGCTTGGAATTGACATTAACGAAAAATCAGCGATAATGATAATCTTGTTGATCGGCAATCGTTTTTCATGTTTGATTTCATCTTTACCTAATTTTCACAAAATTTAAGCGGAATGTCAATTTGGGAACCTCTAAAAACAGTAGGATTGCAAGTTTTTACCCCGCCCCTTTAGGGGCATTGCATAACAACCCACCGCAACGCGGTGGGTTAAAGCCCCCATAAGTTTCGCCCTGAAAGGGCAATGGATTAAAATCGCCAATCCGTTTTGCATTGCCCTTTCAGGGCGATTGTTCGGGAGGGACTTACCCACCGCGTTGCGGTGGGTTAATATGCGTTGCCCCTAAAGGGGCGGAGGAAAAATTGCAATCCTACTGCCTCTAAAAAATAATTTTATTCGACCGAAGTCGAGATAATTTGTTTTTGGCAAATGGTATTTTTAGAAGTTTCCAATTTTATTGAATTTTAATTTTTGAACATTTTTTCAACTTTACCTATAAACCCATAATTTAAATTTTATGACAACTAATCCAAACGAATCTGTTAACGAATTTACTGTTTCACCGGAGGCATTGCCGGGAGCCAATGAGGATTACACGGCGAAAGACCTTGAACATTTGAGCGATCAGGAACATGTACGAAAACGACCGGCAATGTATATCGGCGATACAACCAGTCGCGGGTTACATCATTTGGTCAGCGAAGTGGTCGATAACTCCATTGACGAAGCAATGGCAGGGTTTGCCACAACAATTCTCGTACAAATTAACAACGATGGTTCCGTAACAGTTGAAGACGATGGTCGCGGAATTCCGGTTGAAGAACATCCCGATCTGAAAAAATCAACACTTGAAGGCGTAATGACCGTTCTCAAGTTTGGCGGTAAATTCTCCAAAGGCGCGTATCAAACTTCCGGCGGTTTACACGGAGTTGGTGTAACAGTGGTCAATTTTCTTTCGGAATGGTGTGAAGTTGATGTGGCACGCGACGGCGCCGTGTATCATCAGGAATACGCACGCGGTGTTCCGAACGGTGCTGTCGAAAAAGTCGGAAAGTCCGAAAAACGCGGCACCAAAACAACATTCATGCCCGATGAAGAAATCTTTCCCGAACGGAAATTCGATTACAATATTTTATTCCGGCGTTTACAGGATTTGGCGTTTCTTAATCACGGAGTCAAAATTATTTTCCGTGACGCACGAAACAATTCCGAAGAAATATTTCAGTACCAAAACGGTTTGGTCGATTTTGTTGCGAATATGAACCGTTCTACCGAACCGGCACATTCCGAAGTGATTCATGTTGTCGGCGATTCGGAAGGTGTTACGGTTGATGTTGCGTTACAATACACCGTGGAATACACCGAAAATCTAAAATCATACGTCAACAATATTTACACAATTGAAGGCGGAACCCATCTTTCCGGTTTTCGTACGGCATTGACGCGCACGCTGAATAATTACGGCAAAAATTCAAATCTGTTTAAGGAAAAAACGATTCTTCCGTCCGGTGAAGATTTCCGCGAAGGTTTAACGTCGGTGATTTCCGTGCGTGTTCCGAATCCGCGTTTTGAAGGTCAAACCAAAACGAAACTCGGCAACAGCGAAGTCGAAGGGATTGTCAACTCAATTGTCGGCGAACAATTAGCGAAATTCCTTGAAGAGAATCCCAAAACAGCGCAAATTATTGTTAAAAAAGGAATTGTTGCCGCCGAAGCCCGTGAAAGCGCACGAAAAGCCCGTGCGCTTGTTCGGGAGCGCAAAGGTGCTCTTTCCTACGGCGGTTTGCCGGGAAAACTTCGCGATTGTTCCAGCAAGGAAGTTGATAAATGTGAACTGTATCTTGTCGAAGGTGATTCTGCCGGCGGAAGTGCGGAAGGCGGACGAGTCCGTGAATTTCAGGCGATTCTGCCGCTTCGGGGTAAAATATTGAACGTTTATAAAGCCGCCGACAATAAAGTTTTAGCCAACGAAGAAATCCGCAGTATGATTGCCGCACTTGGCAGCGGAGTCGGTGACGAAATTGATTTATCGAAACGGCGTTACGGAAAAGTTGTTATTATGACGGATGCGGACGTGGACGGTTCCCATATCCGCACGTTATTATTAACGTTCTTTTATCGTCAGATGTACGAATTGGTCAAAGCGGGACATATTTTTATTGCTTGTCCGCCGTTGTACCGGATTCGCCGTAAAGGACACGCGGATCAATATATTTCGACGGACGAGGAAATGCGGCGAATCTTGCTGGAATACGGTTTGAAAAATTCCGTATTTGATTCCGGTGACGGACGCACATTTGAAGGTGAAGTGATGGAAAGACTTTGCAAAACGCTGGCGGGATTGGAAGAGTCGATTCTTGCACTGGAACGGCGCGGAATTAGTCTTCGCGAACATGCGATGCGTCAAGACCCTGTTACGGCGCGGCTTCCTATTTATCATGTTTTTTACGATAAACGTGAAGAATGGTTTACTGACCGTGACAAACTCAAGGAATTTCAGAATCAAATTGAGCAGGAATCGGGTCACGAAATTTCCGTTGGCGACGGCGGTTTTGGCGACGACCCCAATGTTA
>JAISBG010000626.1 GCA_031266315.1 Planctomycetaceae bacterium
TGCCCCTAAAGGGGCGAGGGAAAAACTTGCAATCCTACTGAACTCTCCACTCTCAACTATCCACTATCCACTATTCCCTACATTTCGATTGGAAAAACCGCCGTACATTTGTTACCATGTCCGGCGTTGCTTTGAAAGGTGACCGCTGCTTTCAACAACTGCACAAATGCCGCCGCAATACTCGAACCAAAATCAAAACGGAATATCGGTTTGCCGTAACTCTCCGGCGAAAATGCCAAACCGCTATTGTAAAAATCATTGAGTTGCCCGATTTCCTTTTCCATCGGTATTTCGCTCGTGTCCAAAATAATCCAGCATAATTGCGAATTCGAAATATAACACGTTATCTTGATATGACCGTCCCGAACACGATCCATTGTCAACTTCAATAACTCTTCCAAAACATATTGGATTTTCACGCGGTCACCGCAAACCAAATTCGGTATTTCGGAAACCGTATCAATTCGGAATTTAATATCCGGTTTTTCCCAAAGATATTGTTGGCAAATATCACGAAGATCATGAATCAACTGTTGCGGCGAAAACTCGTCCCGCCGAATCTCTAACTGATTCCATTCCAAATCAATAAATGTCCGTATATTTTTCAACACCTTCTCCAACTTTTTATAATCCCACAACATCTTTTCTAAGGTAATGCTGTTCGCCAGCCGAAATTCCTGAACCGCTGACGGATCAGAAATATTCGGTAACTCAAAGAATTGCCGACCTAGCAGGTAAGACGATTCAAGGATCGGTATCAACGGTTTCTTAAATTCCGAATCCACCTGACGAATCAAATAATTCCGTTCAACCGATTTCTCCTCCGCAACCATTTTTACCGCAATCAATTGATCCAATGTCTGTTCAAAAGACACAATCCGATGTTCCCGCAAATTTTTCACCATAATCCGCCGCCGAACCAGAACAATCTGCATCGCAAAAAAGAAAAATAAAAAACTACAGAAAAATAAATGAGGCAATATCCGCGAATATAAAAATTCCTGTTGCCAATCCTGTTCCCGTATCGTCAGACATAATACCGTGTCAATTTCCCCGTCACGTTCAAACAACGGCACCGCATAAATCAATCGGTTTTCCCCGTAATCCGTCCGTTTCACAATACCAATCGCACTCTCTCGCAAAAACGCAGACGCAATCGGTTGTGGAAGAGCAGGTTGACCAAATATCCGCTCCAACGGAATCGGCTGCCAACGTTCCGGTTCCTGCTGCGAATCCAACAACGGTGTTGTCAAGTTCAGAAACAAAAACGATTCCGAATCCAATGATGTTTGCGGTTGCCGCACCAAATAAATCGAAAAAATTAACGAATCATTCTTTTCACAATCCCGTAAATAATTGTAAATCCATAACGTATTGTCGGATTGAGAGTCGGACGGAACAGATTGAACACGGTTACTCAACACATGAACACAATGTTGAGAGATATTCCGGTAAACATTCGTATGGGTTGTAACCACTTTTCTATAAGAATAATGAATATAGAACAAACCAAGAAAAAGAAATACCAAAAAAATAATCCATGCCAACACAAAAGATTTTCGGTGAATCCGTTCCTTGCAAAACGTCCAAGTTAAAAACGCCATAAGTAAACTGCTAATTACCACCACAACAACTACAGCGATTGTCGAAAAAAGAATGACAGTAATCGTTTTAATCATTTGAGTCCTGCTCCTTGTTCAACGACAACGGCAATAATAACCGCAATGCCGCCGGAACGGTTTGAATATGAAATTGCCGATCATACAAATAAACAACCGTGTCCATCGCCATAAAAACCGGTTCAATGGTTTCGGCTTTAATGTTCATGCAATGCCGGTATTGAATAAAATGACGGGCATATTCGTTGTCGGCAATAAGCCCTTTCCAGTAAATACGACTCATCTTCAAAATCCCCAAAAACGACAACTTATGCACAAACACCAAATCAACTAAACCATCGTCAATTTTGGCTTGCGGGGCGCAGAGGCTGCCTGTTCCGTATTTCCGCGTGTTGGCAAACGCAACAACCGAATAGGGATTTTCATAGTTCGCGTAACCATTAACACAAAGCCGAATCGTTTTCGGTTGAGTGTCGAACAGCAACAAGAAAAAATGAAACCAACGACGAAACCATTGTTGGTTCAGACGGAAAAAAGAACACCAACGGCAAAACCGAATGAATTGTAATCCAAACCACGAAAGATTCGTATCCATGCCCAGATAAGCAACCGTAATACAATTCCGGTTATTGATTTTCAACAAATCAACATCAACCGCTTGACCTTTTAACAACTCATCAATCTTGGTTAATTTCGACGCGGTTAAATTCGGAAACGAACTGAAAAAATCGTAATTCCCATCGCACGGAAAATATCCCAACTCGACTCCATTGATTCCAAAAAGACCGTTTACGGAAAAATGTAAACTTTCCAGATTGCCGCAAACAATCACACGGATTGGACGTTCATGAATTTCGTGCAGACGCTTCCGCACCACTTCTTCCTCTTCGCCCAGAAAACGAGTGTACACCAATTCGTAATCCAGATTGTCGCGCTGACAAACCGCGCGTATCTCTTCTGCCGTTGCCGTAAAAGGAACACTCTGAACCAAATCTGTTTTCACCAAAAAAAGATATTTCATGTTCGTTCTATAAATACTATAAATATAAATATGGGTGGGCGATCCGCTCGCTGAGCGGTCGCGCCGATTGAGTCTTCATTTTGCCGCTATTAATCTGATTCACTTTCACTGTCGGCGAAAATAGGTGGGCGATCTGCCCGCTGGGCGGTCGCGCCAGTTGAGCTTTCATTTTGCCGTCATTAATCTGATTCACTGTCGGCTATCGCCGACGCGACCTTTCAGCGAAAGGTCGCCCACCTTATGCTTACTCACTCCTTATGTTTATTGTCAATCACACTGACATAATTCCTTCAACAATTGAACGGCGTGTTTGTAATCGAATTGTGTAATACTCATTTGAATCTCTTCAATTTTTTTAATCAATTCTGGCGGCAAGGATTCCAACGAAATTCGTTTTAATAATTGTGCGGCTTGATCGGTGTCGTAGCCTTCCAATACGATGCGTGCTTCATTCATGAGGGAATGTAATTCCTCGTCGGTTAATTCGGCGGGCGTAGTGTCGGATTTCGGCTCTTTCGGCGGGACAATCAACTGTAACATAATGTCAACATCTGTCAACACTGATTGGAATATTTGGAGATATTGATTGATATTTTTACGAATCGTTTCATAATCTTCCTGTTTTCCGGCGGCTTCCAATTCGGCAGCAAGCGCGGCAAGTTGATTCGCTCCAATAATTTTCGCAAGACTCTTCACCGAATGAACTTCAATAATCAAGTCTTGCCAACGTTCTTCCTGACAAAATGTATGCGCGGAACGGAAATTTTCAGGAGCGTGAAACCGGAATGATTCAAGAACATGAAAATAGTTGTTCATATTGCCGTTGACGAACTGCAATCCTTCCAAAACATTAACATGCGGCAATTGCAGTTTCGATAACATCTCAATACTAACAGACGAAGATTCCTCTGAAACAGCGAATGTTCTGTTGGACGTTTCCAGCGACAATTGTTTTTCTGACGGAATCCATTGTTTCAGAATGGTATTCAGATGCGCCAAATGGATTGGTTTGGCAATGTAATCATTGAAACCGTTGTGGAGATATTCTTCTCTCATGTTGACCAAAGCGTTGGCGGTGGCGACAATAATCGGAATTTTTTTGAAATAAGATTCATCAACCTGAACAAAAGTATCGCTGCTATTGTCAACACGGTTGTTCTTTTTGGGGAAACACCGTAATTTTCTTCCCGAAAGTTTACGAATCAGTTTCATGGTCTGCAAACCGTCAAGATCAGGCATCATTTGATCCATCAAGACAAGATCGAAATATTCCTTTCCCAAAATATTGATGGCTTCGCGCCCGCTACTGACCGACAAAACTTCACAACCGTAAGGTTCAAGTAATCCTTCCCAAACGAGCAAGTTGGTGAAATTATCGTCAACAACCAAGATTCGTGTTGACGGTGCGGTAAACTGTTCAAAAACACCGTCAATCCGTTCTATTTCATTATGCTGTAGTTGTTTGGTCTGTACTAATTGTTTCTGTTGCCAGTTACGTAAGAGTTGTTTTGTTTCGGTTCCGTCCAGCACTGCCGTCAATACTTCCGCAAGAACTGCCGATAAAACCGGTTTTGTAAGAAATAAATCAACATGAGAATGAATGGGATTGGCGGTGTTCAGGGATTCGCCGATAGGAACGAATAATATGATGGTTGTTTGGCTTTGTTGCGGAACAGCCCCGATAGTGCGCGGGAATATTCCGTCCGCAACCACTTTTTCTAAATCGAAAACAGCATGGTCTGCCAGAACAAAACGGGGAGGAAAATCAGGATTGAACGATTCCTTTGCCGCCCGAATGGTAGAAAACGCCGAAACGTCCATATTCCACGATTGCAGTTGCGATGTTAACGCATCGAGCAAAACAAGATTGCCGGCAATAACAAACACCGGAACTCCACTGAAAAGCAGATGATCAAACGGTACATTGATGGACGGTTCTTTGAGAGGTGTTTCTGTGACGGGGAACGGAATTTCAAACCAGAAATCCGATCCTTCGCCTTCAACACTTTCAACACCAACAATTCCACCCATCTGATAAATTAAATCTTTTGAAATCGCCAAACCAAGTCCGGTTCCGCCGAAACGTCGGGCAAACGAAGAATCAATTTGCGAAAACGAAGTAAACAAACTGTCTTTCCGAGATTTCGGAATACCAATTCCCGAATCAATCACATCAAACCGGAGTCGTTGGCGTACCGGAACACGCCAATCATTCACTTCAACCACCTCAATCATTAACCGGACTCCGCCTTCTGAGGTAAATTTAATGGCGTTTCCAATAAAGTTGACCAGAATTTGCCGAATACGGCTCGCATCACCCACAACATTTTGCGGAATTTTCGTCCGAAACACTTCACACAATTCAAGCCGTTTACTAAGTGCAGTCAGCGCAAAAATACCAAACACGGAATCAATAAGTTCCGGTAAGTTAAATTCGTAAGATTCTATTTCGAGTTTGCCCGCTTCGATTTTTGAAA
>JAISBG010000642.1 GCA_031266315.1 Planctomycetaceae bacterium
ATGCAAGCGGTTGCCGCCGGAGATGTTACGAATATAGACGAAGCCCGCCGGATTATCCGATCGAGTTTTGAAGTTGTTGAATATTTGCCCACCGCCGAACATGTTACCGAATGGAACGACGCTTACAGCCGTTTTCTTTCCATTATCGGACAATAAATAATGCCGAATGTTCACGAATTGGTGTGAAGTTTTTGTTTAAGGTGGGCGATCCTTTCACTGAAAGGTCGTGCCGGTTGAGTCATAATTGATTCCAAAACGGAAGGCAATACAAATTGCCATCGTTAATCCGGTTCACTGTCGGCTAATGCCGACGCGATGTTTTAGCAAAACATTGCCTACCTTTTCGCGTCTTTCGCGAACATCTCACGTTTTTTTTAGACGAAAATGACCGGATAATCTTTACGGGGATTGAAGCGGGGATTGAAAATTAAGCGAAATGTCTGATAATGTTTGTTATCTCGTTTACGTGTTGTCCGATACTCTTGGGGGAAAAACAGCAAGGCAACGATTTACAAAAAAAATCTTTGTGTTCACGAATTAGTGTGAATTTTTTTATTTCATGGTTTCATTACATGACAGTCTTGTTTCGAGTTCGGCGCGGAAGTTGCCAATTCGGGTGCGTTCCGACTTGACCGCGAAACGGCAACAATATCTTGGTCGTTCTTATTGGATTATCAAAGAACCAATTGGTTCGCGTTATTTCCGTTTTCAGGAAGAAGAATATGCGATTTTGCAGATGTTCGACGGAACTCATAGTCTTGACGACATCAAAGAGGAATTTGAAAAAGAATTTCCACCGCAAAAAATATCACTGGAAGAACTTCAACATTTTTTGGGGCAACTTCATCAAAGCGGTCTCATCATTGCCACAACCCCAAACCAAGGTCCCGAATTGCTCAAACGGAAAAAGAAACGTTTCCGGCAGGAATTATTTCAGAAATTTACCAACGTTTTGGCAATTAAATTTAAGGGTTTTGATCCTGACCGTCTTTTAACATTTTTGTTGCCGTTTGTCCGTTGGTTTTTTCATCCGGTTACTATTGTTTTCTGCTTGTTTCTTGGTTTTTCGGCGGCGTCATTGGTGTTGGTTAATTTTGATACTTTTCGTTCCAAGTTGCCTGAGTTTTATGCTTTTTTCAATCCGGTCAATCTGATTTTTCTGAGCATGACGTTAGCCGGAACCAAAGTGTTGCACGAATTCGGGCATGGTCTTACGGCAAAATATTTCAAGGGCGAATGTCATGAAATGGGCGTGATGATTCTTGTGTTGACGCCGTGTTTGTTTGTTAATGTTTCCGATTCGTGGCTGTTGCCGAATAAATGGCATCGTATTGCGATTGCGATTGCCGGAGTGTATGTCGAATGTGTGTTGGCGTCCATTTGTACGTTTTTATGGTGGTTTTCGGAGCCGGGGCTTCTGAATTATCTTGCGTTGAATATTATGTTTGTTTCGTCGGTGAGTACGGTGTTGTTCAATATCAATCCGTTACTTCGTTACGACGGTTATTACATTTTGGCGGACTGGCTTGAAATTCCGAACCTGCGGCAGAAAGCAACCAAAATTTTAACACGGAAATGTTCGCAATGGTTTCTCGGTATGGAACAACAGGACGACCCGTTTTTGCCGCAAAAAAATCAGATTCTGTTTGCTTTTTATTCGGTGGCAGCCTTTTTTTATCGTTGGGTTGTGATGGCGTCCATTTTGTTTTTCATCTACACATTGTTTAAACATTATAGTCTCCAAATTATCGGAGAAATGATTGCGGCAATGTCGTTATTTAGTTTGTTTGTGATGCCGTTGTACAAAGTTGCCAAATTTTTCTGGGTTCCCGGGAGGATTTACAAAGTGAAAAAAGTACGGTTTTATCTTTCGCTTTTACTGTTAAGCGGAATACTTGGTTTTTTAATTTTCTGTCCGTTGCCTTACACGGTTCTTGCGCCGACAATTACGGAACTTCGGGCGTCCAATTCACGGCAAGTCTATATTCCCGACATCAAAGGCGGTTGTCAACTCAGACGGATTGATGTTGTGTCGGGTCAGGCTGTTCGGGAGGGCGAAGTGTTGGGAATTCTCGAAAACCGGAATCTTCTCTTTGAACTTGTCGAATCCGAAGGAAAATGTAAAGAGTTGGAGCAGGAAATCGAGAAGTTGGAACATCTCCGAATTTACCGGAGCGAGGCGGCGTTGCAAATTGCTCCTGTTCAGAAATCGCTCACCGCTTCAAAGGAAATTCATCAAAACCTGTTGCGTGACTTCAACGACCTAACACTTCATGCTCCGCGTGATGGAATTGTCGTTTCGCCTCCTTGGAAGCCGTATCAGGCACCGCAAGATGACCAATTACCGACATGGTGGGGTTCACCGTTGGAGCCGATGAATCTCGAAGCCACCTTCGAACCGGGAACTATTTTTTGCAGTATTGGCGATCCCAAATATTTGGAAGCGGTGTTGGTGGTTAACCAATCGAAAACCGGTTTCTTGAAACGCGGTCAACGTGTGGAATTGAAATTACATGAATTTCCTGATAAAACTTTTGAAGGAGAAATCCATGAAATTGAAAAACAAGCGGTTGCGTCGTTGGATGTTCAACTTGCGACCAGAGCAGGCGGCGAAGTTCCGACGACAACTCAACGAGATGGAGCGGAGAAACCCAATAGTGCTTCATATCGGGTTCGAATGTTATTGGACAATCCTGATTTGTCGATTAAGGTTGGTATGACGGGCATTGCGAAAGTTCATGTTGAGCCGCAAACACTTGGGAAACGCCTCTGGCTATTCGTCAACGAA
>JAISBG010000704.1 GCA_031266315.1 Planctomycetaceae bacterium
CCACGCCCCAAAAAAAGAAAAAAAGAGACGTTACTCCCAAAAATATTCATCACTACATGAAGAATATCAACCGACGCATAAACTTTTTAAAAATTTCAACCCAAAAAAATATCACCCCCGCTTGTAAAAAAACACAATTGCTTTCAGGACGAAATACTTGTTAAAGTTAAACGTGTAATTGTCTATTGAATCCAAAAAAAATAGACTGTTACAATCCATTTCGATTAAAGAGTTTTTTTTAGTACAAAAACAGCGTCTTCTGTTTGCGGATTGGGCAGAACAGGATATTGAAAATTGAAATCAAATGTTTCAAGAATATCGAATTGATTTACTTTTTTGAGAAGATGTTGAAATTGCCGAAGTGAGTAAGTTCGAAGCGGGAAGGTATCAATAATTTCGTAACGTTGTTTTGGAGTTACCGCTTTGATACGAAATTCAACCGTTTCGATACGCTGTTGCCGGTTGAGCGATAAACGGGACAACCGTGATTGCAACGCGAGAGAACCATGTCGAACAGACCATTGTTCCTGTGAACAAACGGCGTTGCCTTGCGGTAGCAGATGCAAACCAAGCAGATAAATTCCATTCGGTTTCAAAATGTCCGCGACAGCGTGAAGATGCGACAACGCCGTTTGTTCCGAAGTCAAGTGCAGAAAACTACTCACAAAATTAAACGCCAAATCAAACGGTTTTTTTTGTTTCAAATCGTTCAGAGAAAACCGAGTCATATCGCCCAATAGTGCGGATTCCGCCAAACCATGCCGCCGAAGCCGTTTGTTACAAAATGCAACCGCCTTCGGGTTTAGGTCAAGACCGACAATTTTGTGTCCTGATTGGGCAAGCCGCCACAAAAGCCGACCCGTTCCGCAAGCCGGTTCAAAAATTCTTCCATGTCCCGATATGTTACAATAATGTTGAAGTGCCGTTTTCAGAAATTCGATTTCATCTTTACACGAATCCGAAAAAAGAACATCATACAATGTCGGATAATCATAAATCTTCATAGGATTATAAACATTGTTACAAATTAAATAGTTTTCAATTTTTTTACGGCGTCTATTGCTGATTGGCGTTGTTCCAGTAATTCGGTGAGTGATTGGCGTTCTTTTTCGACAACTGTTGTCGGTGCTTTGTTGACGAAATCACTGTTTAATTTTGATTCCTTCGACTTGATAAAACCGTCCAGTCTGGTAATTTCCTTTTCCAACTTTGTTATCTCCGCCGTAACATCAATCAAGTCCGAAAGATCAACGTAAACGTCCATTCCGGCAAGCGGAACGGTTGACGACAATTTCGGAATTTTTTGCGTTTCACCCCAACCGGTTGCTTTGGCTTTTGCCATTGATAAAAAGTAAGGTTCCATCGGTTTCAATAATGTTGCGGTTGCCGTATCACATCGAACTGCAAATGTGATTTCCGTTTTTGGAGGGACATTGCGGCTCGCCCGAACATCTCGAACCGCACGCAATAATTCCTGAAACACCTTGAACTGCTGCTCAATCTCCGCATTAATCGCCAATTCGTCCGCAACAGGCCACGGAGCAATCGCAATACTTTCAACATAATTACCGCTACTGTTATTATTGTCGTTGTTATTGTTATCAAAACCATGACCCAATAAACGTAACCGTTGCCAAATTTCCTCTGTAACAAACGGAACAACCGGATGTAACAACCGAAGCAGAACATTCAAAACTTGAATCAATACCGTTTGGGCTTGTTTCCGTTGTGTTTCGTCGGCAAGACGGGATTTGACCATTTCAACATAAAACGAACAAAATTCGTCCCACGCAAAATCGTACAAAAAACGCATCGCGTCGGCGTAACGGTATGTTTCAAGCGACTCCGTAACATTTTTAGTTACCGTCGCAAGACGGCTCAATATCCAACGGTCTTCGAGAAAAGGAACTTCGATATGATTTTGCGGTTTCGGCGGTTCTTGGTGTTCCTGCAGGCTTAACAGCACAAATCTTGCGGCATTCCAGAGTTTGTTGCAAAAATTTCGGGCAACCTCAAAACGGTCTCCGAGCATCGGTCCTTCTGTCAACATTTTATCCGCTTCCGTTTCCGCCCATTGTGTTCGGAACGGCACACCGCATTTGGGACAAATAATTTTCGGTTCAGTCCGATTCTTCTTCGTTTGCTCCACCACCGTTCCGCAATACGGGCACTCAAAATCAAGCGTCAACCGAATATCCTGATTTTCCGTCGTCAAAAACGCCAACGCAAAACGTAACGCATCAGCCCCGAATTTAGCGATCACCGAAATCGGATCAATTCCGTTACCTTTTGATTTCGACATTCCTTCGCCGTATTTGTCAAGAATTTTCGGATGAATAAAAACTTCGTGAAACGGTATTTTTCCCGTGTTGAATTTTCCCGCTAAAACCATTCGGGCAACCCAAAGTGTTAAAATATCGCGGTTGGTAATTAAAACGCCGGTCGGATAATAGTAACTGAGTTCCGGTGTTTGGTCGGGCCATCCGAGTGTCGAATGAGGCCACAACGCACTGGAAAACCATGTATCAAGAACATCTTCCTCCTGAACAATTGTGTAACCCGAAACCGCATCACCGGATAAATCTTCCGTTTGACTGCAAATCCACCAGACCTCGTTTTCCGAATCCCATTGCCATGAAATATCTTTGCGTCCGGCAAACGCTTTTTCGATTTCTTTTTCTGTTGCGCCGTAACAATACCAGATCGGAATCCGATGTCCCCACCAAAGTTGCCGACCAATGGGCCAATCACGTTTTTCACTAAGCCAATCGGTGTAACTCTTTTTGTAACGATCCGGAATAATTTTAACTTCGCCGTTGTTAACAGCGTCAATCGCGTTTTGCGCCAATTCGTCCATTTTGACGAACCATTGATCATTGAGAAACGGTTCTATCGGAGTTTTGGAACGGTCACTGTGAGCCAGTTCGATGATTCGTTCTTCAACCGAAACCAACAATCCACGCTCTTCAAGATCAGTAACAACTTTTTCACGTGCTTGTTTAATCGTCAAACCGGCGTATTTTCCGGCGTTTTCATTGAGAGTTCCGTTTTTGTTCAGAATATTGATCATCGGCAATTCCTGCCGTTTACCAACTTCATAATCATTCGGATCATGCGCCGGAGTAATTTTGACACAACCGGTTCCTTTTTCCGGTTTTGCCCAAACATCAACGATCAACGGAATGGGTCTGTCGGCAAGCGGAAGAATAACGTTACGCCCTTGTGTTGCCATGCGGGACAATGTTTTCAATTGATCAAGAACCGTGTTACCGTCGGAAGCACACAACCGGTTTTCTGTTTCATCGAGTTCTTTTTGCAAATCAATTTTCTCTTTTTCGGGAGCAGTGGCAAGACGTTTTTTTAAATCGCCAACCACTTTATTGAGAGCGGTTTCAGGATCGGGATGAACCGCAATTGCCGTATCACCAAGCATTGTTTCAGGACGTGTTGTCGCAACAATAACATATTCCGGTTCGTCCGGTTTCGGTTGCAGGACGGGATATTTAATATACCAAAAATTTCCTGCAACTGTTTCATGACACACTTCATCATCGCTGACTGCCGTTTGAAGATGCGTATCCCAGTTGACGAGACGTTTGCCGCGATAGATCAATTTTTGTTCAAAAAGTTTGAAGAAAAAATATCGGACGGCTTTCGCGCACATTTCGTCCAACGTGAAACGAGTTCGACTCCAATCGCAGGAACAGCCCATTCCTTTGAGTTGGCTGATGATACGGGTTTGAAATTGTTCTTTCCAATCCCAGATTCGTTGGACGAGAGCATCGCGTCCGATATCGTGCCGTGTGAGTTTGTCGTCCAATAAAAGCCGGCGTTCGACAACAGCTTGAGTGGCAATTCCGGCGTGGTCAACACCGGGAATCCACAACGTTTCAAATCCCTGCATTCGTTTCATGCGGACGGTAATATCCTGAAGTGTATTGTTTAAAGCATGACCCAAATGCAAGGCTCCGGTAACATTCGGCGGAGGAATGACCACACAAAACGGTTTTTTATTGGGATTGGGTTGACTGTGAAAGAGGTTATTTTCGTCCCAGAATTTCGCCCATTTTTCCTGTGCGGCGGCGGGATTATATTGTTTTGGAATTTCGTTTGCGGG